>CALKUG010000282.1 GCA_937996765.1 uncultured Ignavibacteria bacterium | reverse complement strand
ATAGGCAAGAAGAACGTCTGCTCTTCCGGCTATTAAATCATACACAGTCCCGAGCGTGTCAATAAAATTAAGCCGATATAGTGGTAACCCTTCTTCGCGAATCAGACCAAAGAACTGAGTTAAACCATGTTGTTCAAAAACGTATATTCGCTTATCTAAAAGGTCGAATGGGGTACTAATATTTTTTTGTTTTAATGAGAGCAAAACGTATGGAGAGTGTTGTAGTATTGGAGCAACCAATTTAACATCATCGCCATTAAGAAAACGACTAATAATCTCACCGTCAAAAACGCCAAATTGTACATTATCTGACAGCACTTCAGATATGGGATCGATACTTCCATCACCTTCTTTTATAGTAACATTTAGTCCCGCTTCTTTATAAAAACCTTTTTGTTGGGCTGCATAAAAGCCGGCGGCTTGGAATTGATGTTTCCATTTTAATTGAAGCTTTACCGGGGTAGGCTTCTGTGCAGAAGTAAATGTGAGGTTGAGGAGAAGAATGACTATAAAGGCCAAGATAATTTTCATGAAGTTGCCTTTTCTTGTACTGATGAAAGGGTAAAAGTGAACTCAGAGCCACGGCCAATTTCACTTGTTATGGAAAGCGCTCCACCTTGTTTTTCCACTAAGTCTTTGCAAAGTAGTAAGCCGAGACCGGTACCTTTTTCATTATCTGTTCCCGGTAAGCTGAATGAACTATCCAGTTTAAATAATTTTAGTTGATCTGCTTCTGATATACCCACACCAGTATCCGAAACGGATATTCTAATTTGTCCATCAAAAGGGTAGTAGGATACTGCAATGATGCCATCTGCCGGAGTAAACTTAATAGCATTCGAAATTAAGTTCCGTAATACAGTTGATGTCATTGCCTTATCTGCGTACACAATCAAGTTATCTTCTGAAATTTGAGAGAGTTGAATACTCTTACTTTGTGCCGATGGAAGATAAACTGCAATAATATCTTTAATCAAAGTGCTTATATCAAAGGGAACAGGGTTATAAGTAAACTGTCCGATTTGAGATCGCGACCATTCGAGGAGGTTTTCGAGTAAACGATATATTGATTTACTGGTATCGTAGATGCTCTTTGCATATTGAACTTGCTCTTCTTTTGTAAGGTCATCAATTTCTTCATAAAGCAATTGTGCAAAACCCAGCAGAGGTGAGAAAGGACTTTTTAAATCGTGTGCTATTATGCTAAAAAATCTATCTTTCTCGAGATTTCGGAGCTTTAACTGTTTCTCTGATTCAAGTAACTTCAGTTCTTTTTCTTTAATTTCGGAGAGATCTTCGTTGATGTAAATAACTTGCGTTAATATCCCCACTTTATCTTGCACCGGGGTTATTACCGAATACTCCCAGTAGTTTTCCCCATTTTTTTTCTGTGTAAGTATTTCCCCACGCCAGGTTTCGCCACGCAAAATGGATTCAACTATTCGTGGATATGATTCCGGGTTGAGCTCTTGAAATTTATGTAATAATTGCTTTGAACCAATAACTTCTTCTGAAGTATAACCTGTGATTTCTAAAAAGCGGGGATTTACATAGTTAACAGATTCATCCGGATTAGTAATAACAACAGCCAATTGCCCTTTTTCAACAACAAGTGATAACTTTTTAATTTCGGCTTCTGAGTTTTTTCTTTCAGTGATATCTCGGAAGTTTATCAATATTCCTTTTACCATGCTATGGTTAATAAGGTTTATCGCGTTAGCTTCAATTGTTATATAATGCCCTTCAGCGTGTCTTACCTTTAATTCAGCGGTAATCCATTTGCCTTCCGAATGAGTAATTTGTTTAAAGAGGGCAAGAATCCGAACCATATCTTTTGGGTTCACTAATGTGAATGAACTTACATTTGTCATTTCACCGGGTTTGTAGCCTGTAATTTTGTGTACTACGGGGTTGGAGTACAAGGGTTTGCCCATGGAATCAATAATTACGATGCCATCTGAAATGTTGGAAATAAGAGTTTCAAAATACTCTTTTCCAATAGCCAATTTTTCAGCGTAATCTTTACGTTGTATAGCGATAGCAATTTGGCTTGATATAAAGGTGAGAATCTCAAGATCCTCTAAAGTATAAGTAGAAGATTCGTTGTAAGTTTGAAGAGCAATAACACCGATAACCGAATCATTGGCATCCATTAATGGGGCAGCCATCCATTGCACTGCCCGGGGACCCACTAATTGAATCTCCCCCTCATTGAGCAGTCTATCTATATCTTCCGGGTTAAGTAGTATTGGTATCTTATTTCGAAGAATGTATTCTGTACATGATTTTCCACCCAGACTGTATTCAGTTTTATCGTCAGTGATAACATTTTGTTCTTCTTCATCAACTACATAAGGGAACGAAAAAGTGGCATTAGTTGGATTGTAATGAGCAATGAACATATTCTTAGCACTAAAGAGGTAAGAAATAACCTGGTGAATGGTTTTATAGAGTTCATCGGTATTTTTTGTAGTGCCAACTGCTTGCGAAATTCTTAAGAGGGCATCCTGTACTTTTTCAACCCATTTACGTTCTGTAATATCACGTATAACGATGAGTGAAGTTTCTTCGTCAATTTTTACAAATCGTGCTTCGAATGAATAGGATTTGCCATCTAATTTTTGTTCAAATTCGAGAAATCGTGTTGAACCCGTAACTTTAATATGAATGAGAATGTATTCAAACCTTTTTGCAATAGGTTCATTAAAAACCTCAGCATAAGATTTCCCAACAGGATTAAACTCTAAACTTTGAAAATACGGATTAGAGTTCTTAATATCGTGTATAGCACCTTCGTTATTAAGTATCAAATAGACATCGGGAATTGCTTTAACCAAGGCGGATGTTTTTTGTTCGCTTTGTTTTAACAATTGAGCTGAGAGCTTCTGCTTTTCAATATCACGCGTAACACAGATGATACCTTCAAAACTTCCATCGGTGCGCAAAAGGGGACTAAGTGAATTGTGAGTCCAAATATATGAGCCATCTATTTTCTTTAATCTGATATCAATGGATCTTCCGGCTTGAGCGTTATCGTTCTCCGGATTTTTAGCCATATCGATGAATTGCTTAAACGCATCCAGTTTTGAGGGCTCTATTAATTTTTGAAGCGAGAGTCCTAAAAATTCTTCTCTTGTATATCCAAGAACCAAGTTCACTGATGGACTGCAATAGGAAATAGAGAAATCCGCATCGATGAACCAAAGTAAATCTGATATACTTTCGGTCATGGTTTTAAATCTGCGTTCTCTTAAAATAAATTCCTGTTGCGAACGAATTTGCTCGGTGATGTCAATAAGCGAACCCTGTAGATAAAGTGAACCCTCGGAACGAGTTACAATTCCCTTATCCAATAACCATCTAATCTCACCTTGAGGAGATTTTATTCTATAACTAAAGCTAAAGTTGTTGGAATTTGATATAAGCAATGAATTAAAATAATTAAGAAGTGCGTTGCCATCGGAGGGTATTATGATTGAATTAAAATCGTTATCAGTCCACTGTCCCATCATATCAAAATGATAACCGGTAAGAGCCAGCGAATCCCCTATAAAAGAAGAGAATAACCTTCTCTCATTGGAGAAAAACGACGAATACACAACGAGGGGTAACCCTGTCGGAATATCGTAAATATTTACTTGGTCATCATTTTCCAAGATTCAACTCGGTTTACTTATTAATGAGAATAACACACGATGATAATAGTTTGTACTGATTACAAAATTAATAAAAGTTTGAATTAAACAACGGATTATTTAATAAAAAGGAAAACTATACCCACAACGGCAACAATTGCACCAAAAACTGCATTAAGTGAGAGTTTCTCCTTATACACTATAACAACAATTGGAAGCATAAGTATAGGCATTGTTGACATTAGGGTTGCTGCGATCCCTATGTTAAGAGTGTTGTTAATTGCAACTAAACTTAAAGTGATTCCTAATACGGGTCCTATTATACTGCCTAAAATTGTGAGCCACAATGCTTTTGGATGCCGCACATAAATAGCAACAGGGTCTTTGTAATTGCCCATGGCTATAACAATGCCAAGTAGAAGCACGCCTGATGAGAGAATACGGGTAAAGGCAGCAGTAAACTCGGGAACATATCCCATTTGAAACGCAATCTTAGCGAGAACGAGACCGCCTGACTGTCCAACAGCCCCTAAAAAAGCATAAAAGTACCCCATGCGATCGGTTTTATACTCCTGCGAGGGAGTTTCTTTTTTATCGAGAACTACAATAAATATCCCGAGTAAGGTGATGCTAATTCCCAAAGCCACCAACAGAGTAATCTCTTCACCCAAAACAAAAGTACCAAGCAGTGTTGTTACTCCGGGGGAGAGTGACATAACTAACATGCTCTTACGAGGACCAATGTGCCTGAATGAACGGAAAAGAAATCCGTCGCCAAATATGAGTCCAACAACACCACTACCAACCAAAAGTGCAAATTGCATTGGCTGCATTGTAAGAGGTACACCAGCTACAAGTATAATTATAAACAGGAAAAAAGAAGCAAATAAAAGGCGATTGATGTTTAGCCGCATTGAGCCAATAAGTTTTGATGCCTCAGTAAAAACAATGGAAACCAACGACCACAAAATTGCGGTGCCTAATGCTGCTAATTCTCCAATATACACGGGTCTGCCTTGATGTGGTTAATTTAAGTGCCTAAAGAATGGATGTAAAAATAGACTAAATCCTAAAATAAAAAACAAAAAATTGTGTTTTGCCTTAAAAATTACGCTTGTAACTACTTGACATTTCCAAAAAAAAATCGTAATGTGTAACTATAATTACAAAATATTATCTAACTGAAACAAAGATTACAATAATGTTACAATCAGATACCCGTTTAATAGAAATTTTCACATCTATTAACCAAATTAACTGTTTAAGTGAGAACGAAAAAGAAATGGCAGAATTTGTTGAAAAATTTGCCACAAGCTTGGGCTATAGTGTTGTTTACGATGACGCAGCACAATACACCAACAGCAATACCGGAAACGTAATTATTACCTCGGGCGAGGGTGGGGATTTTGCTCTTATAAGCCATTTGGATACTGCAAGAGAGACAGCAAACGTAAAGACGGTTTTTCATGAAGATAGACTTACTTCGGGTGGAGATACACCATTAGGCGTGGATGATAGAGTTGGCGTTGCAACACTTTTGCGAGTACTTGAATTAAATGCAGCTCAAGGTATGAAAGATATTACGGTTGCGTTTACAACCTGCGAAGAAACAACGTTGTTGGGTTCGGTGAATTTGAAGCTACCCGAAAAAGTTAAGGAGTGTTTTATTTTTGATTCTTATAAAGACCCCGGTACTATTATCAATAGGGCATACGGAGCAATGGGTTTTAACGTTGAAATAAAAGGACGTGCTTCACATTCGGGTATCGCGCCTGAAAAAGGAATTCATAGCATCAAAGCCGCAGCCGCAGCGGTTGCAGAAATTCCTTGCGGAAGAAAAGGTGATACAATAACGGTTAACATCGGAACATTTACCGGTGGAACAGCCGTTAATGTTGTCCCAGCCCACACAAAATTAGAGGGTGAAGTAAGATCACCATTTAGAAATTTGGTTGAAGAGGAAATCGCGAATATCAAAACCATATTTGAAAAACACTGTGCTGAGTACGGTGCTGAACTGAAGTTCGAAAGTCGTTGGGATTTCGAACCCTACATCATTGAACAAGAACACTCAACGTATTTGCGTGCTGCCGAGGCTATTTCGAATGCAGGATTAACACCCGTGGCATCCGATTCATGGGGAGGAAGTGATGCTAATTCCCTGAATGCAAAAGGAATACCAACACTTAATTTGGGAACCGGTGCAAGAAATCCACATGGTGATGATGAGTACATAATGCTCGAACATTTTTATAGTGATTTAGCAATTGCTAAAGCATTAATAGGAGTGAATTAATGAAAACTCTTTACACTCTTTTTTTACTTGTAGCTGTTTCGTTTTTAAGTATGGCTCAACCCAAAGGGAATCTTGTTATTATCGGCGGTGGTAAAAAGACTCCTCAGATAATGAACAAGATTATTGAGCTTGCCGGTGGTACACAAGCCAAGATTGTAATCTTTCCTATGGCTTCGGGATATCCCGATGAGGCATGTCAGAGAGACTCATGGGAGTTTACATCGCAAGGCGCAAAAAATGTATTTTGTCTCAATATTGTTCGGGCTCAAGCCGATGGTGATGATTTACTCAAACAACTCGAAGGAGTTACCGGAGTTTATTTCAGCGGTGGAGATCAAAACAAACTCGCCGGTGAATTGCTTGGCAGTAAGGTTCTTGATAGAATAAGAGAGATTTATCTCAAAGGTGGAGTAATTGCCGGAACCAGTGCAGGTGCATCCATTATGAGTGATGTTATGATAACCGGTAACGAATTAAAACACAATGATTCAACCACGGTGTTTGTAACTATTCAAGAAAAAAATGTAGAAACTGCCAAGGGATTTGCGTTTTTACCACAAGCCATAGTTGATCAACATTTTATTGTGCGCAAACGGCATAACCGTTTAATGAGCTTGGTTATGGAACATCCTAAACTCTATGGTATAGGTATAGATGAAGAAGCAGCAATTTGGGTTGACCCAAATGATATGCTTACAGTTCTTGGTAATTACCAAGTGGTGATTTACGAAGCAGACGAAAAAACAACATTACAAATAAATTCACTTGGGCAGCAGGGAGTACGTTCTATGAAAGTACATATAATTCTGCCTGAAGAAACTTTTTCATTAACTAACAAATAACGATCGTAAGGAGAACATTATGAAGATGAGATATACCTCATACTTGATAGCCCTTGTTTTAATCGCTTTAGCCGGAACAGAAGTTATGGCTCAAAGTGCAAAATTCGGACTTGCAGTAAACGGATACGGACGTGTACGCGTATTCGGTGGTTCTGATAGTTTACAACAATTTGACCGTTTCAGCATTCTTGCCGGCGTAAGTGCAGGAAAGGTATTTGATTATTGGAACGATGCCGAAATTGTAGAGGATGTTACAAGTCCAGCTCCTACAGTTTCTGATTTAGAGTACTATTCTGTATTCAATAATACTTATAGTGCTTTACCTCCAAAATTCACAGGAAAACTAAGAACCTATCAATGGTTTGGCAATAAATATGCCATCGGCAAATATGAGTTGGTTAATGACTCAAGTGTTGCCTATACAACTACAGTAGGTTTTGAATTTATTCCTAAAGTAAATAATACGTACGGTTTAGAATCAGTTGATTATGATGCTGCCAAAGGTGTTGTTTATACCTACAAAACAGGTGAAACCTATTCAGGTGTAAAAATTCTTAACGCACAAACCACCGGTGTATTTTCTTTTGATTGGTATGAAGGTTATAACCTTAGTGATGATTCACTTTGGATGTGGTTAAATAAAAAGACTTTCACCAACACTTTTACAGCCGGAACTGATGGTGCTACCACAATTCTTAATTCCGAGACATTTACCATTGCAGCAGGTGCCAGCAAGTCTATCTATGTAGCTTATGCAGCAGATGCAACTTTGAGTGGATTTCTTGCACAGATTGATTCAGCTGTAGCACGTTACAACCGTGTTTGGGCTGTTTCAGTTGATAAAGCAAACGATTTGGTTCCAGGTACTTTTGCAGTTGAGCAAAACTATCCAAACCCATTCAACCCATCAACAATTATTAATTTCTCAGTACCTTCACAAGAATTTGTAAGTGTAAGAGTTTTTAATTTGTTAGGTGAAGAAGTATCAACTTTAGTAAACAATGAACTTACAGCAGGTAATTACTCAGTTACATTTAACGCTGAGGGTCTCCAGAGCGGAGTTTATTTCTACTCTGTTTCAGTTGGTTCGAATAACATTACCAAAAAAATGATGCTTACCAAGTAATGGCAGGCTATAACGCACTGAAGGATAAGATTCGGAAGATATACTCAAATCTTCCGCATAATCTGCAAAAGGTAGCTGATTTTGTAGTTACTAACTTTGACAGAATACCTTTCCTCAGTGTAAAAGAGATTTCAGAGGCAACACAATTAAGTGTTGCCTCCGTTGTGAGATTCTCTCAAAGGATTGGTTTTACGGGTTATCAGGAAATGAAAATTTACATTTCCGAAGAACTTCAGAGCAAAATAAACGGCACAAACGATTTAGATAAATTACTCGATATTCGCACATCAGCAATTGATACTATTACTTCTATTGCGAGTCAAGAAGTAACTAATATCAATGAAACGATGAAGGCAATGGAAAAGAAGAACTTTGATAAGTTTATGAAAATTCTTCTTAAATCGGAGCGAGTAAACACTGCCGGATTAGGAATATCGTATTTGCTTGCACAGATATTGGCTTATCAGTTAAGTCAGGTTGCAGTAAAGTCATTCCATTTCAGTAGTATTTACGATACCATGATAGAGCAAGCAAGTTACTTAACGCCTAACGAAAGCTTTTTAGCTTTTTCGTTCCCCCCATATTCTCTTGAAACCATTGAAGCAGCTAAGTATGCTAAATCAAAAAAAGTAAAAGTGTTGGCTATAACCAATAAAGAAACCGCACCCATTACCTTTTTCTCTGACGCTTATCTCATCGTTAAAACCGATAATATGCTCTATACCAACTCATTTTCAGCGGTTTCTCTGATTATTAATGCAATAACCACCGAGTGTGCTATTCGTAATAAAAAGAAAGTTACCGATTTACTTAATGAGTACAACGAAATTATAAGTCACAAAAATTTATTTGTTAACGGCTAAAGACCAAAAGGTGAACCGTGAAAAAAATAATTGCTTTATGGATAATCTTGCTTATAACATTACAAGCAGGAACAACAGGAAAAATTACCGGTAGAATTACAGACGCAACAAACGGAGAACCGATTTTTGGCGCCTCTGTTATTATAGTTGGCACAACTCAAGGTGCTGCTACAGATGTTGACGGTAACTTTGTAATTCTTAATGTGCGTCCCGGTGTTTACACACTCCGAATTACTTCGATAGGATACAACAACGTTGTTGTAGAAGAAGTAAGAGTTGCTGTTGACCAAACAACTCAAGTTTCGGCTCAACTTACTTCAACCGATATTACCATGGATGAAGTTGTTGTTACAGCAACTACACCGTTGGTTCAGAAAGACCAAACTGGTAGTATATCTGTTATGACTCGCGATGAAATTGAAAGCTTACCTGTAGCTTCGTTTACTGATATACTCGGTATGCAAGCCGGTGTAGTTAGTTCTAACGGCGGACTTAATATTCGCGGTGGTCGTTCCAACGAAGTGGCTTATATGGTGGATGGTATGTATGTGCAGGACCCCTTATTGGGTGGCTTGGCTACATCTATTTCAAACGATGCTATTCAGGAACTGAGTTTATTGAGCGGTACTTTTAATGCAGAGTATGGAAATGCCCTGAGCGGTATTGTAAATATTGTTACCAGAGATGGTTCCGATGAGTTCTCAGGTAAGATTGAAGCTCGTACCAGCGAGTTTGGTATTGAAGATTACTCTAAACTTCACGAGAATAGAATTAACGGAAACTTTTCGGGTCCGATAGTGCCCGGCTCATTGAGATTTTTTATTTCAGGTGAGCAGGATAACAGAGGTTCTTACCTACCGTTTGGATTCAGAACAGACCAAACATTTTTTACAAAACTTTCGTTTACAGGTATTCCTTCTATGAAGTTTACTTTCGCAAACAGAGGAAGTAAATCTCAGCGTCGTTCGTATTCACACGCTTATAAATACATACCCGAGCAGTACTCGCGTACTTTCAACGATAGTTGGCAATCAACACTTTCGCTTACGCATACTTTGGGCTCAAATCTCTTTTACGATTTAAGAGTGTCTTACTTTAATCAGGGCTATTATACCGGTTTGAGAAAAGATACATCGGAGTATCTCTCCTCGGCAGAGTTTGAATATGTTGCCAATGCGGGTAACGGCTTTGAGTTCTACTCGAAAGCAAACCCACTGCAATTAACCGACTCACGTACGGTAACCATTGATGCAAAATTTGACCTTGTTTGGCAATTGGATAAAACCAATGAAATTAAAACAGGTGCTCAATACAAACAACATACTTTGAAGTTGTTTAGTGTATTCGACCCCAAAAGAAATTTCCCCTATAAAAATAATTACAATAGCGAACCCTTTGAGGCAAGTGCTTATATTCAAGACAAAATAGAACTTGACTATTTAGTTATCAACTTGGGTTTACGCTTTGATTATATGAATGCCAACGCTTCATTCCGTGAAGACCCATTAAAGCCGGGTGTGATTGTTTCTGCTAAACCCAGAACGCAGATTAGTCCTCGTATAGGTATAGCTCACCCAATTTCGGATAGAACTAAACTACATTTTGCGTACGGACATTTTTTCCAGAATCCTGAATACCAGTATTTATTTGAAAATAGTCAGTACGACCTCAACGTTCGTGAACCGCTTTTTGGTCAACCCAATCTTGATGCAACACGCACCGTTGCGTACGAAGTTGGTTTAACCCATCAGTTCACCGATAGAATTGCCATGAGCTTAACCGCTTATTATAAGGATATTACCGGTTTAATTGGTACACGTTATTATTTCCCATTTGTTGATGGACGTTACACCGGATACACCCTTTATGTTAACGAAGATTACGCTAACGTAAAAGGTTTTGAAATTAACTTGGATGCACGTGCTTCTAAGTATTTCTCAGGCGGACTTTCCTACACCTTCTCACAAGCAAAGGGAAGTGCCTCTTCAGAAACAGAACAGTATCCCGGAACACAAGAATCTACTCGACTCTATTATCTTGACTTCGACAAAACGCATATCATAAATGCATCGCTTTCGTTAAGATACCCTGAAGATGATGGTCCTGAGGTATTTGGAGCTCAGATTTTTGAGAACACAGATTTGACGGTGATTATGCAGGCCTCCTCCGGATTCCCCTATACACCGGGTGGAAGAGATATCGGGTTTGTTGAACGCAACTCACTAAGAATGCCGGCAACCTATTCCGTTGATGTGGAAGTTGGTAAAGAATTTCCTTTGAGCAAGCAGTTTGGTGTTAGGATTTTCGCAGAGATACTCAATATCACCGACCACAAAAATATTTATTACGTCTATCCCGATACCGGTGAGCCGGATGTAACGTACGTTGGGCTTAGCTCACAAGAGTATATAAAAGATCCTTCAAATTTGGGTCCCGGGCGTTCAATTCGCTTAGGTTTTTCATTTTTGTTTAATTAACAACAGTGGCAGGAATTTAAATGAAACTTTTAAGAATAATAGCTTTTGCAGTAATTCTGACCACACTTGGCTTTGCACAGAGCAGAGAGCAAGAACGCGAACAAGAATCACTGTTTAAACCTTCGGGTATATCCGGCATTCAAGATAGAGCAGGCGGAACACATAATGCTTCGAATGTAGGTTTGTTTTTTGAGAATCGCGGAAAGCTTTACCCACGCCGTGTGTCGCAGGGTCCTTCCGGTGAATTCCCGATAAACAGCGCAAAGAATTACGTATTTAGAATTAACCCAATGGTTGGTATTCCCGGCAACGTTGTTCAGTGTCGTTACACCGATAGTGAAGAATGGGAAGCGGCATTTGGTTATGTAAATCGTAATGTTTCTAAAATTGCATTTAGCGATGATCCTTCAACATGGCCTGCAGGCGGATGGCCTGTTAAAGATGCTTCAGGTAACCCTTTGTTTTACTCCGATCAAGATAGTTATGCTGTGTATAACGACAGCGGTAATACACGTTCAATTCTTAATATCGAAGTTCACCAAATTGGCTACTCCTACGGTATTGCTTTTGCAAAGAACCTTATCTTTTTTACGTATAAAGTCGTAAACAAATCCAATAAGCAATATGATTCGCTCTATTTTGGAATATACGCCGATATTGATGTTGGTAACATTAGTGGCGGTGACCCCGAGTATGGCGATGATAAAATCGGCTTTGATAAAGCAAGGAATTTCCTCTATTTCCACGATGATGGTAAATCGAATGAGTGGGCAGGAGGAACAACCGGGTATTTTGGAATCTCATTTTTGAGTACTCCAAAAATTAATGGTGTTGAAGCTGGTATCACTGATATGCACTATAACTTGTATGACGACGATAGAAACATTGATACAGTGCAGTATGGAATAATGTCCAGCGCGCTTGGTTTGAAAAATTCTTCACTTGGATCGAAATTTTTCCACTTAGGTGCAGCTAACAATATTCACTTCGATGACCCAAGTACCATACCTGCCACAGGTTTGGATATATTGGCAAATATGTCTTCCGGGCCTTACAACATTGCCCCGGGTGATACACTCACTTTTGTTACTGCAATTGTTGCGGGTGATAATCTTACCGAAGCCCTGCAGTACGCAGATAATGCTTTGCGTGTGAAGCAACTCAATTATCAATTAAGTAAACCCCCAACCACCCCGACGTTGTACGGTTATACACAAGGCAATAAATCAATATTGTATTGGAATGACATCGCCGAAAAATCCATTGATAATTTTTCGGGTGAACAGGATTTCGAAGGTTATAGGATTTATCGCAGTCAAGATAATGGAGTAACCTGGAGTAAGCTTGCCGATTTCGATATCAAAAACAAAATTGGATTCGATAGTGGATTGCAATACAGCTTTGCAGATTCATCGGTAGTTGCAGGATTTGAATACTGGTATTCAGTTACTGCTTATGACCGTGGTGACTCAGCAATTGCAAGTTTGGAATCTGCCAAAGGTAATTCACTCTCAGCAATCAATCTCATTGCTTTAACACCCTATTCTCAACCGCTTGGTTATAAACCAGTTTCGGTTAACTCAATTTCACAAATAGGAACAGGCACATCCAATTATACAATACAGGCATTTAGTGTTGATAGTTTGGCATTGATACCGAATACTTATGATATTTCATTAGGATTTGCCAGCAACAAAAAAGCAGGTGATTTAAAGAGTAAAGTGGAAATTGTTATAACAGATTCCTCAGTATCAACTATGAAATCTTACGGATTTAACTTCCTCAGCAACAAAACTCTTGAAATCGTTGACCTTGAAACTGATATAGAATTAGCTCCAAGTCCTAAAGCATATGCAAGTGGTGCAACCTACACATTGCCGGGTGGATTCAGGGTAAAAATCTCCGATGACCCAGCCGCAACAGCTGATGAGAAACCTGAAGCAGGCGATTATATTATTGTAAGTCGTGGTGTAAACGTTGTTCGTAATGCAACCGACACCATCATTGCAAATCGCTCATTTGCAATTGGGCAAAATCAGTCAACTCCTGATGGATTGATTTTCAAATTTGTAGAACCAAATTTGGTTAAAGAGGTTAACCGTGTTGGTGGAACAGACAATATCTCACTTGATGTAGCGGTTACTACAGCGGCGAGCGTTGTTCCTAAAACATACGTTGTGCAAACACTCAGTTCTACTGCATCTCCCGCCGGAGTGCTTGTAGATTTTGTAGTCTCCAATACCACCGATACTGTTAAAACTTATTTTACTCAAGTTGGTAATAATCAAACAATCAGTTTTGGTGGTCTCACAGTAACAGTAAAAGTTACAGGTAATAGTACCTTAGCAAGTACCAATACCTTTAATGTAGTTACTCAATCGGCAGTATTGCCAAGTATGAGAGATAAGTTTAGAATTACTCTCAAAGGTTCTACAATTGATAAACAATCGGCTATAGCAAATATCAGTTCTATAAAAGTAGTGCCAAACCCTTATGTAGTGGCATCATTATGGGAGCCGGAATTTGGCGAGCTGAGACAGGAGCCCTTGCGACAAATTCAATTTATAAATTTGCCTACCGAGTGCACAATTTATATCTTTTCAGTTGATGGCGATATGGTTAAAACCATTAACCACAACGCACTTTCAGGAACCGCTGTATGGGATTTACGCTCAGATGGCGGAAGAGAGATTGCCCCCGGAGTTTACATATATGTTGTAAAATCCGATGGCGCTGAATATAAAAGTACATTCGCAATTATAAAGTAGGAGAGTGAAATGAAAACAATACAAACACTTGTTGTAACTATTGTAGCAATTGTTCTCCTCAGCGGAGATATCAATGCTCAATATTCGAATCTCGGAAGCTCAGGCGCTCAGTTCCTCGAAATCCCTGTTGGTGCTCGTGCCGCAGGATTAGGTGGTGCTTATATGGGCCTGGCAGATGATGTAAACTCAGTATTCTGGAACCCTGCAGGTATCACCAAAATTCGAGGTACAGCAGCTTCATTTTCGTATATGAATTGGTTCGATTTGTTCGATCATAATTCTGCTGCAATCAGTTTTGATTTAGATGATATCGGAAGTATTGCAGTGCATACGCGCATATTCTCGATGGAAAAAGTTGAAATCACCACTGAGCAAGACCCCAACGGCACAGGCAGATTCTTTGATGCTCAGGATGTTGCCATAGGTGTTACCTACGCAAGAAATCTTTCCGAGCAGTTTTCGGTTGGTATTACCGCAAAATATGTAGGATTACGTATTTGGAATGAAACCGCTTCGGGAATCGCTTTTGATGTTGGTACTCAGTACAAACTTGATTTTAGCAATATGGTTATTGCTATGTCAATGAGTAATTTTGGTGCCGATATGCAATTTGATGGTGAAGATTTAAACATCACCTACGATAAAGATGATGATTTGCCCAAAAACAGATTAACACCTGCTCGTTACAGCACTGAGGAATTCCCTCTGCCATTAAGCTTTCAGGTGGGTATTGCGTTTGACTTGTTCAAAACGGAATATGTTTCCATGAAGGGCGCCATTGATGCTGTTCATCCAAACGATAATAACGAACGCGTGAATCTTGGCGGAGAATTAAATTTCTTTGATCGGGTATTTTTGCGTGGCGGTTACCGTTATAATTATGATGATGAAGGCATTACCTTTGGTGCCGGCGCAAATGTTCCGTTAGAGACTACCTGGTTACAATTTGATTACGGTTATGCCGTTTATGATATACTCCCATCGGTACATCGGATAACTATGGGAATCAAGTTTTAATAGTGATTAATTAATGAGAAAAGCTTTCGCATTTCTACTCCTTACACTTGGGCTGTTGAGTCAATCACTCACAGCCCAAGGATTGATTGTGGCAGTGGGCGGCGGTTCTGAAATAGATGGTGGCTGGAGCAATAAACCCTACAAGTATATTGTTGATAAAGCCCAAAACAAAAAAGTAATTATCCTTTCAGCTTCCACAGGTAACTCGAGTTGGTTACCAAACTACTTCAAAAAACTTGGTGCAGTTACCGCCTATAATTTTGATATCACAACACGCAACATGGCCGATTTGCAATCTACTTACGATTCAATAGTTTCTTGTGATGCTGTGTTTCTCAGGGGTGGTGACCAATGGGATTATATCAATCTATGGAACGGTACTAAAACAGAAGAAGCAATAAGAACAGTATTTAACAGAGGTGGAGTTGTATCGGGTACTTCCGCAGGTGCAATGGTATTGGGTGAATGGGATTTCTCAGCCCAATATACTTCTATTTCTCCCCTTACTGCTTTAAACGATCCCTTCCAGAGAGACGTGAGTTTAGATTCTACTTTTTTACAATTAATCCCCAATACTCTCTTTGAAACCCACACATTAGAACGTGGAAGAATGGGAAGGGCAATAGCGTTTTCAGTGAAACTGGTTGAGCAGTATAAAGAGGATGCTCTTGTAATTGCAATAGACGATCAAACTGCCGTTACCATTGATTCACTCGGAGTTGCCACAGTTTACGGGACTGCCGCTGTGGGTTTTTATTCGTACTCTGATTCAACAGTTTTTAATACCCGTCCCGATAACTCAAAACGATATTCACTTTCTGCCCTTACCCTTAATAAGGGAGTTGAAAATTGGAAATACGATATCAATAAAAGGACATTCATAGAAGTCCCAACTACTGCAAAACCTATCTCTAATAAGCTCTCTAATCACGGTGTAAATATTACCGCGTATAGCGGAAGCATCGCAGATTCGAGGAGCAATAGCTTGCCTAATTTTCTCACTTCACTACCCTCATCAAGTATTATTACATTACTTTACCAACCCGGTTTGGAAACAGAAGCTTCATTATTCGCTAATGCTATTAATACATCCGGACGTTTACCGATAATAGTGCCTATAAATTCCACGTCAATAAACAATGTATTATATAATGATTCCTTGGCACAATCGCAGGGCGTGGTAATCATTTCCAACTCTGCACTTGCCTTGCAAATACTTGGTGATGCTACGGTACCATTTAACAAA
>CALKUG010000281.1 GCA_937996765.1 uncultured Ignavibacteria bacterium | reverse complement strand
GATTCAGGGAACATACCTTCAATAACAGAATTCTTCGAAAGGGCTGAAAGTGTAATTGGGCTTACGAATTTACTTGCTGCGGGAGTCATTACAACCCGAACTTCGGCACCTTCTTTTACTAGGTCGCGTACAAGTTGAACACTTTTATAAGCAGCTATACACGCCGAGATACCTAATATTACCTTTTTACCCTTGAGCGATGACATTTTGCTATTCGCTTAAAGTTCTATTTTTGGTCTTTGTATTCGAATTCAACTTCGCCTTTTAGAAGTTGATTTAAAGCTCTGATATGCGGTTTGGATCTTTTTTCAAATTCCATCGATATTTTTGCTTTTTCGGGATTATCTAAATCCTCGCCATCATCTTCAGGTGTGTTATTAACGGATTCCAAATAACCAACACGTTCGTTGAACTCTTGTTTGGTTTGGTCGTTAAGAATTCGTGCTTTTTTTCCGGCAACAATAATTGCTTCATATACATTTGCAGCAACTTTATCGATTTGTCTCAGATCAATTGGTTCTAATAACATTATTTACCTTTTTCTGCTATTATTTGTTTAACTATTTCAATAATTTGTTTTTTTGCGGTCTCAAGATCGTCATTGACAACCTTATATTCAAAATATTTTTCCATTGAAAACTCCATTTCCGCACGTTCTATCCGCTTTTGGAGATCTTCAGGACTCTCAGTATTACGACTAATTAGTCGTTCAATCAAAACCTGTTTATCAGGAGGCATCACAAAAATCATATTTGATTGAGGGTAGAGCCTTTTTACGTTCATTGCTCCGTTTACTTCTATTTCAAGAATAATAGTTTCACCGGATTTGGCACATTTTTCAATTTCCGACTTCAATGTACCATAATAATAGTCGTAAACCTGTTCCCATTCAATAAACTGTTCGGAATCAATTTTACTTAAAAACTCATCTTTTGTAATAAAATGATAGTGAACTCCGTCTATTTCCGCTTCCCGCGGTGATCGAGTTGTCGCCGATACCGAAAACTTCAGTTGCGGAAACTCCTGCATAACATGCTTTAACAGTGTTGATTTTCCTGCACCGCTTGGGGCAGTTACAATAATTATAGAACCTTTTGTTTCTTCCATTATTCTATATTCTGCACCTGTTCGCGGATTTTCTCAATTTCTTCACGAAGCTCAACACTTGCGTGCACAACCTCTGTGGAAATTGCTTTCGAAGCCATGGTGTTTGCTTCTCTATGCATCTCTTGACACAAAAAGTTTAATTTTCTTCCCGCCTCTGCTCCACTTTCAAGATTTTCTCTAAAAAACTTAATATGACTTGAAAGCCGAACACATTCCTCTGAAATATCGCCTTTTTCAACTAATAACGCGAGTTCCATTTCCAATCTATCTGAAAACGGTGAAAGATCTTGTATTAATTCCTTCATCTTCTCACGTGTGCGATTAAAATAGAGGGGAATATCATCCCTGTATCTTGCTTGAATTTCTTGTGTAAGCTCTTCGATTCTATCAATTCTCTGGGTTAGATCTGCAGCTAACTCTCCACCTTCTTTGGTGCGCATGTCGGATAATTGAGAAAGAGCTTGTTCAACAGCTGTTTTTAAAGCCTGAATATGACCATCCTCGAGTTCTTCAACCTCAGCAGTAAATAAATCGCGAAACGATAGAATGTGGTTTAATGTAATAGGCTCAGTATTGTCTAATGCACCTCTTACTTTAACCAGTACATTTACAATATCTTTTACACGCTGTTCGTTATAATAAATCGAAGAATCGCCTTCTGATTCGGGCTTAGCATTTATCGACATAAATACTTTACCGCGCTTTAAATGTTTTTTTACCAATTCACGAACATCGTACTCAAGCGATTGCAGAGTCGATGGCATTTTTATAGCCATTTCGAGATAACGATTATTAAGTGTTTTTACCTCCACCTCAAAGCGGTGCCCGTTAAAAACTGCATACGATTTACCATAGCCGGTCATACTAAAAATCATAGTAACTCTTGTTTAGGATTACAAAAATACAGAATCACGGTCTGGTAGAAAAATCTACTCAAATTCGCGGTCTATGTTCGTTATTTGAAGCGATGGATACATTTTTTTTGCTAACTCTACAAAAAATCCTTTATAATTCTCCGCTTCGCCTCCAAGATACAACTGCGGTGGACCTTCTCTATAATACAGATGTGCCTTATGCACCGTTCCTGTTTCAGTATTATACAGATAATAAAACACATCACCTATTGCAGTTCCGCTGAAATAGTCGCTCGAAGTTGCATACACAAATAATGTATCAGCAAGTGATTTAAATCTTATGGTATCAAAATCATTGCTGCGCAACCCACCTTGTAAAAGTCCTGTGGTGGAAATAACCTTAAAAGTAGAATCAAATTCTGCTCTTACAAATTTGGCTCCCCATTCTTCCTTGTTTTCCAAGTGCAATCCTATAACATAGGTACTATCAGGCAATCCTACCATTGCAACTGTTCCCTCTCCAAAAAATTTTTCTGCTTTTTGGAATGTAGGAACTTCCTTAATTGCTGCAATTCGTTTTTGCTGCTCATTTGATGTATTCAAAGCAGTAAAGATGAATACTACCATCATAATGAGTGCAAAAAGTGCAAATACTATTATCTGAGGGGTTCTGTTTTTCATACTTGTTATAAAATAGAACGGCAAATCTCGTAAAGATTTGCCGCTGAAAACTTTTGGAAAGTGAGGATTTATACCTCGAGTATTTCTTTTTCTTTATGCTTTAATATATCATCCACATGAGAGATGTGTTCATCTGTCATTTTTTGTACTTTTTGCTCAGCATCTTTTAAAGAATCTTCGGGCAATTTTTCATCTTTTTGTCTTTTTTTCAAATGCTCGTTGGTGTCACGACGCACATTACGAACAGCGATTTTAGCATCCTCGCCAATCTTCTTTACCATTTTTACCATCTCTTTGCGACGTTCTTCGGTGAGAGGTGGTATAGGAACTTTAACGTTTGTTCCATCATTCACGGGATTAAATCCCATTTCCGAAGTTCTAATTGCTTTATCAATCGCTTGGATTGCAGATTTATCCCATGGTGTTACTAACAGCGTATGGGCATCTAAAGTTGAAACGTTACCTACCTGATTTAGGGGGGTCATTGTTCCGTAGTAATCCACTTTAATACCATCCAGTAGTCCAACCGAAGCTTTACCGGTTCTAATGCGGATGAGTTCGTGTCGCAATGCCTCTAAGGTTTTATCCATTCTTGACTTTGCGTCTTTTATTAACTGTTCCATAATTGATAGACTCCTATTTTCTCAACTTCTAATATATCTATTTCTCTTTAGTCTTTAACTACAGTGCCTACATTTTCACCCAAAATAAGGGCTTTCAGATTTCCGGATTTGTTCATGTTCATTACAATCATCGGAAGGTTATTTTCTTGGCAAAGACTAACCGCAGTTAAATCCATAACTCTTAAATTTTTCTTTAAAATATCCATGTACGAGATATTATCGTATTTAGTTGCCGTGACATCTTTCTCCGGATCGGCGGTAAATACACCATCAACTCTGGTTCCTTTTATAATCACGTCAGCATTAATTTCAACTGCTCTTAACGAAGCAGCTGTGTCGGTGCTGAAATAAGGGTGACCTGTACCGGCACCAAAAATAACCACTCTACCTTTTTCTAAATGTCTTACGGCACGTCTGCGTATATAACTTTCAGCAACAACATCCATTCTTATTGCACTCATTAAGCGAGTATAAATGCCCACTTTCTCGATTGCGTTTTGCAATGCAAGTGAGTTAATCATTGTGGCTAACATACCCATGTGGTCGCCCGTAACACGGTCAAGTCCTTGTGCCTCTGCAGCAAGTCCGCGAAAAATATTCCCACCACCAATTACAATTCCTACTTCAACACCCAAATCGTGAACCTGTTTAATCTCTTCAGCAAAAAAGCCGAGAACTTCAGAATCTATTCCAAACCCTTTTGAACCCATTAACGATTCACCGCTAAGCTTCAAAAGAATCCGTTTGTATTTTAAACTTTCCATACTAACTCCAATCACTATATAAAAGAAAAGGCCTTAATTACTTAAGACCTTTTCAAAAGCTGTTCAGAACTTACTATTTTTTATCGCCTATTTGAAAGCGAACAAAGGTTGCAAGCTTAACCGAAGTACCGTGTTGTGCATTAAATTCTTTGATAAGATCTCCAACGATCTTAGAATTATCTTTCACAAACGATTGTTCTGCTAAGCAATTTTCCTGATAAAATTTAGTGAGTTTACCTTGAGCAATTTTATCGAGGATTGCATCCGGCTTGCCTTCTTTTTTAGCAAGCTCTTTATAGACTTCGATTTCTTTTTCGATTACATCAGCAGGAACTTCCTCGCGTGAAGTTGCAATCGGCGACATTGCTGCTGCTTGCATTGCGATATCACGAGCTACAGGGCGAAGAGCTTCAAATTTTGAGGAATCAACTGAGTCAACACCTACTAAAACGCCAAGCTTAGCACCTGTATGTATGTAATCTACTACGTAACCATTTGGGAAATTGAGCACTGCTACACGTCCTACACCCATTTTCTCACCAATTTTGGCAGTGAGATCGTTGAGTTGCACGGTAAGCTCTGCTTCATTTGCCATTAATTCTTCAACAGATTTGTATTCTTTTTCATAAACAACTTCCAATACATTCTTTGCAAATGCTTGGAAATCGTCAGAACCGGAAACAAAGTCGGTTTCGCTGTTTACTTCAACCATTACTGCTTTTGTACCTTCAGCATTGATTTTAGTAAGAACTTTACCTTCGTTGGTTTCTCTATCAGCACGTTTAGCTGCAATAGCAGCACCCTTTTTACGGAGTATTTCAACTGCTTTTTCCATATCGCCATCGGATTCGGTAAGAGCTTTTTTGCACTCTAAAATACCTACACCGGTGCGTTTTCTTAAATCAGCTATTTGTTGGTTGGTTATAGCCATTAAAAAGAGTTCCTTTTTTTTGTTTTAACCTAAATAATTATTCTGCTGTTGGCTCTTCAGCTTTAGCCGGAGCGGCATCTGCCTCAACAACAGGACTTGGAGCCGGAGCTTCAGTAGCCGGTTGCTCTGCATGAGGTTTTCTGATACGTGGCTTTGGCTTGCGATTAGGCCTTCTATCGTTATCGTTTCCTTCTCTGCCTCTTTCTTTGAATCTGCGCTCGTTTGTAGCTTCTTCTTCAACGCGAAGCTCTTTGGCTTTTAATGCACCTTCTTGAACGATTTCAGAAACATAAGAGACAATGTATTCTATGGTCTTAACTGCATCATCGTTTGCAGGAATAACAAAATCGATGGGATCAGGATCGCAATTTGTGTCAACAATCGCAAAAACGGGTATGTTTAAGCGTCTTGCTTCTTTAACGGCAATGGCTTCTTTTTTAATATCAACAATAAAAAGAGCAGCTGGTAAACCTTGTAATCTCTCAATGCCTTCGAGAACTTTTTTGAGTTTATCCTTCTCACGGGTTAAAAACAAACGTTCTTTTTTGGTGATTTTATCAAAGGTACCGTCTGTCTCCTGACGTTCGATTGTCTGAAGACGCTTAACGCTGCGCTTTACGGTCTTGAAATTGGTAAGCATTCCGCCTAACCAACGTTCCGAAACCCAGTGCATTTCAATTCTTCTTGCTTCACTTTCAATAATGCTTTGAGCTTGTTTTTTAGTACCAACAAAAAGCACTTTACCGCCAATAGATGCAATTTCATGCAACTTTTCAGCAGCTTCTGTGAGCATTGATTGAGTTTTCTTTAAATCAATAAGATGAATACCATTTTTCTCAGTAAAGATGTATGGTTTCATCTTGGGGTTCCAGCGACGGGTCAAGTGGCCAAAATGCGCACCTGCCTTAATGAGGTCTGTCAATTCGACTTGCTTCATTGTATGTAACTCCTGTTTGTTCTTCTATTCCCTTCCTCTTTGCCTTTCATCGGTTATTTTCCGACACAGGGGACAAATCCGGGAATATGAATAGTGTTAAAAAAATATAATAAACTATTAGCGCTTCGAGAATTGGAATCTCTTGCGTGCTTTTGGTCTTCCGTATTTCTTACGTTCAACCATTCTTGGGTCACGGGTTAGGAAACCTTCTTTTTTCAAGTTGGTGTGATACTCTTCGCTCATTAATGATAATGCACGTGAAATCGCCAAACGAACTGCTTGAGCTTGTCCGGTGAATCCGCCACCATTTACATTAGCTGATACATCGAAAGTACCTTCTGTACCGGTTACTCTGAAAGGAGCGAGAGCTTCATCTTGGCTCGTCTTCAAAGGGAAAAACACATCCAAAGCACGACCGTTAACTTTGAATTCGCCTTTTCCGCTGCGAAGTACTACACGAGCAACTGAAGTTTTTCTGCGTCCTAAATAAATTACTTCTGCCATTGCTTATAACTCCGTTAGAAACTTATTGTTTCGGGCTGTTGGGCACTATGTGGATGCTCAGAACCGCGAAATACTTTTAACTTCCTGGTTAAGTGTCTGCCAAGGACTGTTTTTGGTAACATTCCGTTTACAGCACTCTTTATTATATTTTCAGGACGGGTAGATTTCATCTCTTTATATGTTTTAGATTTCAATCCGCCCGGGTATCCCGAGTGATGATAATACACTTTGTATTGTTCTCTTTTGCCTGTAACAACTACTTTGTCGGCATTGATAACAATAACAAAATCACCGGTATCAGTGTTGGGAGTATAAATTGCTTTATTTTTCCCGCGAATGATGCTGGCTACTTGTGATGCAAGTCTGCCAAGGGTTTGGCCGGTTGCATCTACCAAAAACCACTTTTTTGGGGTGGCTTCTTTGGAATAGAACTTTGTCATTTTTTCTTGTTTCACAGAAAGATCCTCCTGGAATCCTTAGTTTTAGACCGATAAAAGATTACAAATTTACCACTAATAATTCTAAAAGTCAATCAAAATCGTTTACTTGAGGTCTGTTTTGAGGGATTACGGTACTTTGCACACTATTTAGCGCACTATTTTCAGTGTAAAATCTTACTTGCCAAAACTGAAAGTCTTTACCATAGCTAAAAATACCGGCTTGTATTCCTTGAAGTTTTGCTCACCAATTACTATGAGTTTTATGGAATAATCTTCCTCATCCTCAGTCCTTAAATAGAGCTCCAGTGTGTACTGCCCTGCCATTACACGTTCATCATCGTGATAGACAACATACTTATCTGTCTTAAAACTACTTTTGTACCTGTTGGGGTTAAATCTGTACTTTTCTTCCACTTTAAGAAAAATATAAGGTGCCGTACCCGAGTTGGTTTTCCCAATAAACGTTACACCATCAAGCTTCTTTTTCTTTTGTTGGTCGAGGTAGTTCCACCCCTCCGGGTAACGAATGGTTACATCTAAAGAACTTTCTTTGTAAATACCTCGCAGTTGCGTAGTATCCGCACTGAGTAAATTTCCCTTTAACGATTGTGTGGGAGCTACTTTTTCTGATACGGGCGTTGGAGTGGTTTCTTTAACTTCTGTTTTTTGCTCCGTTTCTTGCGGAACAGGCTCATCGCTTACTGTTTCCTCCGTTTGTGGCTGTGTTTCGGTTGGAAGAGGTTGTGGAGTTTGTGATAGTTCTTTGTTTGGTTGGGAAACAATGGGACTCAACCCCATATCAATAGTAACAAAATTCCCGGTGGGAATAGTATTGTTCCACGTAAATGAATACAATACCGTAGCAAGCAATCCAATAACCAAGTGAATCAGGACTGAATAGCCCATACTCATTGCATCGGACTTTAATCCGCTCTCTTTATATATTTCAGATATTTTTTGAATCATATTTTTTTTACTGTAGAACTATTCCTCTTGTTCCATTTTCCTTATTTGGCTAACATTTTTTAGACGAACATGTAATTTAACAGAGAATTTCTATCTAATCTATCTCTTTTTTGCTAATTTTGATGTTCGAATTTTTAGCAAAAGGAAATAATACGCAATGAAAGAGAAAAAAGATTTTTTAAATGATGTGATAGAACACATAGATATTAAGCAGCATAATGTGGTGGGCTTGGTTGATTCGTTCGAAAAAATGGCTTTTCAAGCAAGAAATTTAAATCGCGCTGCACGCATTTATGATATGATGCTCGGCGATAAAGAATGCAGTGTAATACTTGTTTTAGCAGGAAGTTTGTTTAGTGCCGGACTCAAAAAAGTGGTTTTTGATATGGTAAATAACAATATGGTGGATGCAATTGTTTCTACCGGTGCTTTAATGGTTGACCAAGACTTCTTCGAAGCCCTTGGATTCAAGCACTATATTGGTACTCCTTTTTCGGACGACGCTGAATTACGCGAATTAGCTATTGACAGAATCTACGACACTTACATTGACGAAGATGAACTTCGTGTATGCGACGATACCACCGGAGAAATTTTTAACGGAATGGTTCCGGGCGTCTATTCTTCACGTGAGTATATGGTTGAATTTGGTCGTTATCTCGAAAATAATGGTGGTCCAAAAGTGGACGACAGCATTATCTATGCTGCTTACAAAAAGAATGTTCCCATTTTTATACCTGCTTTTTCTGATTGTTCTGCAGGTTTTGGTTTTGTTATGCACCAGACTCAAAACCCCGAAAAGCATTGCTCGATTGATTCAGCAAAGGATTTCCTTGAACTAACACAAATCAAACGCGCTGCAGGCACTACAGGTATTTTTATGGTAGGCGGTGGCGTACCTAAAAATTTCACACAAGATATTGTTGTTGCGGCAGATATTCTCGATGGCAAGGCGGATATGCACAAATATGCTATTCAGCTTACCGTTGCAGATGAACGCGATGGTGCTCTTTCAGGCTCTACTCTTAAAGAAGCAAGCAGCTGGGGCAAAGTTGACCTCACCTACGAACAAATGGTTTACGGTGAAGCAACCATTACCATGCCTTTAGTTGCCGGCTACGCTTACCACAAAGGTAATTGGCAAAACAGAGAAGCCCGTAACTTTACCAACATCTTCAAAAAAGCTGAAGTTGTTGAATAAATAACCCCATTCTCTTTAAAAGTAAAAAGGGATGTGCTATCGCACATCCCTTTTTTGTATCTACTGAATCTAAAATTATAGTGGAATCTCGTGCGAGAGGCAATGTATTGTTCCCAAGCCCCACACTAAATCCAAAGCGTGAATTCCGACAACTTTTCTATCGCTAAACAACTCCGCGAGTATCCCTAAAGCTATCCTATCATTAACATCGTTAAAAGTTGGAACCAACACTGCGTTGTTACTAATGTAAAAATTGGCGTAACTCGCAGGTAAACGTAAATCTTCGAAGTCAATTCTCGTGGGCATGGGGAGCTTCACTACCTGGAGCTTTTTACCGTTTTCGAACATATAACCCTCGAGCCGTTCGGCATTTTGCTTCAACGGCTTGTAATTTTCATCTTTTGGGTTTTCTTCACTCACCAACACAACGGTATCCTCCGAAACAAAACGACAGAGGTCGTCAACGTGACCGTGGGTATCATCGCCAGCAATTCCTTTTCCAAGCCAAATTACCTCGTTAATACCTAAGTATTCCTTAAAAGCTTTCTCGTAATCCTTTTTCTTGAAACCGGGATTTCTCACTTGAACTTTAGTGTCCATTAAACACTCTTCGGTGGTAACAAGAACACCGGCTCCGTTATAATCAATGGCTCCACCTTCGAGCGTTACACAACCTCCGTTATATAACGCATTAACTTGAGGAATGCGGGTTATTCTTTCAAGTACGGAGGGTATTTTTGCATCCAATGTGAAATTATCGTATTTAGCCCATGCATTAAACTGGAATCTCACTGCTTCCAGTGTATCTCCATTATAAACATAAGCAGGGGCAGCATCACGCATCCAGCCACGGTCGGTGGGTTCGATCACAAAATGAACTTGCGTAGTATCAACATGAGCTCTTTGTAAAACATCTGTTACTTTACGCTGCACTGCCTTGGAACCTACAAACAAGTATACCTCTTCACCCGGTACTATATGCTTTATAATCTCCGCAAAAACCCACGGAATTGGTTCAAACTTACCGGGCCAGTCTTCTTTGTTTTGAGGCCAGCCTAAAACGGTGGCACGGTGTTTTTCCCATTCAGCCGGGATGCGTTTACTTACAGTCTTTGACTTTACTTTAGGACTCATGCTCTGCTCTTAATCAATGTATCTTTTTGTAATATCGCCATATGCGTCAATTCTTCTATCCCGGAAAAATGGCCAATTCCTACGAATATTTTCCAAGTGAGCTGGGTCAATTTCCGCTATAAGAATTTCTTCTTTATCCGTTGAGGCCTGTGCAATAATAACTCCTTGGGGGTCTGCAATAAACGAAGAACCCCAAAACTCTATTCCGGGGGCTCCGGGTATGGTTTGTTCATGCCCTACTCGATTAGCAGCTGCTACATAAACACCGTTTGCAACGGCATGACCACGTTGAACGGTAATCCACGCATCACGTTGTTGTGTGCCATATTCTTCTTTCTCGTAAGGGTGCCAACCAATTGCGGTGGGATAAAATAAAACCATTGCGCCCTGCAATGCCGTTAAACGCGCTCCCTCTGGATACCATTGATCCCAGCAAATAAGTGTGCCTATTTTCCCTGCCTTGGTTTCAAATGCTTTGAACCCCAAATCACCGGGAGCAAAATAAAATTTTTCATAATATGCAGGATCGTCGGGAATGTGCATTTTCCGATACAACCCGAGAATTTCACCGTTGTTTTCGATTATTGCAGCGGAATTATGGTAAACTCCTGGTCCGCGATGTTCAAAAAACGGGAGAACAATAGCAACTCCAAGCTCTTTTGCCAATTTAGAAAATCGTTCGGTGGAAGGTCCGGGAAACGGCTCTGCTAAATCAAACAGATCCACATCCTCTTTCTGGCAAAAATATTGCGAGCGATATAATTCGGGTAAGCAAACTATTTGCGCCCCTTGTTCGGCTGCTTTTTTAACACATTCAGCTGCATTATTTTCGTTAAAATCACCATCTGCAGTCATCTGCAATTGGAGTAATGCTATGGTAAACTTTTTGTTGTTCATATCTCACTTGTTTTTAAAAGTCTCGATGCAAATATAATGGTTGCGTGGTAATGACGATAATTATAATGTTAAGAAATCCTTAATTGCTCTATTTGCATACTCAGTTAGTAGTAAGTAAGCAATACTTCTTTTGCCGCACGATGGAGCAGAGAGTGCCTATAGGCAAGTTCATAATGGTCTTTTGAGTAACCACCACCTATAACTCCACAAACAGGAATTGCTCTCCTGCCACACTCACTAAGAATAAACAAATCCCTTTGATAAATACCATCAAGTGTTAGTGAAAGCTTACCGAGTGGGTCGCCTTCATACACATCCACTCCTGCATCATACAAAACAAAATCAGGTTTTATTTCATCAAGCAAAGCAGGAACGTTGCCAGCTATAATGCGCATATACTCCTCGTCGCCAACTCCATCAGCTAATTCGATGTCATAATCGCTTTGTTGTTTTGTAAACGGGAAATTGGATTTGCAGTGTACAGAAAATGTGATGCAACTTGTGTCGTTTTGCAATAAGGCAGCCGTTCCATCACCTTGATGAACATCAACATCTATTATAAGAACCTTTTTTAATCCATTTTGTTGCGTAAGGTGTTTCGCGGTTACCGCCAAATCATTTACTATACAAAACCCCGAGCCAAAATCGGCAAAGGCATGGTGAGTACCTCCGGCTCCGTTGCAGGCAATACCAACCTCAAGAGCTTTTTCTGCTGCCATTACTGTACCCATTAAAGCAGTTTTTGTTCTTACAACAAGGGATTCACTCCATGGCAGACCTATCCTTCTTATCTCTTGCGTAGTGAGTTCATTGTTGGTAAATCTTTGAATATACTCCGCTTTATGAACCAAGGACAAGAGTTCTAACGACGCCTGTTCTGGGCGCAGAGTATAATGTTCCGAGGTTATTCCGTCTCGCAACAGAATATCACGCAGTATTCCAAATTTAGGCATTGGGAATCTATGCCCCTCCGGCAAAGGAGACACATAGCAACTATTGTACGAGGTATATAAAAACATTATTCCGAAACTTGCTTTTTAGGAAGATGCCCTTTTTCATCATATTCTGTGCTTTTTATTAGCTGTCCTTTTGAGTACATATCGCTGTACCACAGTGTACCATCCTCACGGAAAATTTTACTTTCGCCATCGAGTTGATTTTTTACATAGTTTTGCTCAGTCCAGAGTTTCCCGTTTTCATAATATGTTTTTGCAATATCCGTTTTATTACCTCTGGTAAAGTTCACTACACTTTTAATTTTGCCCGAGGGGTAATAATAGGTCTGAACCGAATCGCTTTTATCGAAGCGATTAAATAAGTGGGCAGAAACAACACCCGTTTCAAAATACTCAATAGCCCTACCATGTAAATATCCTTCTTTATAGAGATATTCACCTTTCATAACACCGGATTTATAATACCACCTTGTTGTATCGGACTGCATATCATTTTCAAAATAAGCAACAACTTTCAACTTACCTCCGGGGTAATACTCATAGCCATATCCGTCCCTTTTTCCACCCTTAAAACTATAACGTGCAATAACCTCTCCTGCTTCAGAGGTAACAGTAACGAATCCTTCAACTTTGCCGTTTAAATAAGGTGTCCTTTCGCGAAGGGCTCCCGAAGGGTAGTAACTCAGGTGCTCACCCACAAATCGGTCGCCATCCTTTTCGAAAATGTCTTGAACCACACCGGTTTCATAATAATCGTACTGTTTTCCCTTTTGCACTCCGGCACTATAATATCTTTTTGATTTTAGAACGCCGGTCTCGTAGTAGCATTCTTGCCAGCCATTGAGTTGCCCGTTAGAATAATTCAAATTCTCTTTAATTGCACCATGAGGCCAGTAGTTTTGAACTAAAGTATCCTGTGCAATAGTTTCATTAGTGTATGAAAATAGTGAAGTACTTAACAGAAGTATAAACAGTATGTATTTCATAGTGAGGTTTCTCATTTTTTAATCGGTGAGGTTTAAATTTAAGTCTTTATTACCATTATAACCGCAAAACACTTCTTTAAAGTGCCGTTAAAATTTAATGATTAATTGACCTAACGATGATTTTAATTCAGTTTTAATTCCTATTTTCTAACATCACTTCCCCTAAATTATTTTTCCCGTGTAAATTATTCAACTCGCAAAGGAGTTCCAATGAGGAAAGTTTCTTACTTCACCTACTCATTATTGAGTGCCTTATTTTTAATTACCCTGCTTGCTTATACTGTGCAATTTAGCACACCAGAAAAGCAAGTAATTGACAAAGAAGCAAAAAAGCGCTTAAAAGAATATAATGTTGCTGAACGCAGAAAACTTGAGTTTTTGATGCTTCGCGACCCCAAAACAAATCAAATCCCTTCTAACATTCGTGCCCTCGAATTAGAATATGCAAAAACTCTTCCTCAACGCGGTGAGTTTACAATGCGAAATGGTTTAACTGTCAAAAACACTCAAGCATTAATATGGACTGAGCGAGGACCCAATAACATCGCAGGCCGTGTTCGTGCTTTTGGTATTGATGTTCGCACAGGAAACCAGCCCACACTTTTAGCAGGTGGTGCTTCGGGTGGAATGTGGAAATCCACCGATGGCGGTGCAAACTGGTCATTAAGAACTGTTGTTAGCGACCTCCA
>CALKUG010000280.1 GCA_937996765.1 uncultured Ignavibacteria bacterium | reverse complement strand
CTGAATCGTGCTCTCACCACCGGTATTAATTGCACGGAGGGGCATCATAAATCGAGCTCCATTTGTCCACTTTTAGTCTTTTTTACGAAAGATTTGGCGGCTGCACTTTGCGTCATTACTTCCGTTAATGCTTCATTCACGGCTTCGTAACTATCGGCTGAAGGGTTGTTAAAGAAGTCTTTAAGCTTTTTTAAAGCGGTAACAGTGCAATCTTGGTAGTTATCAATAAGGTCAATAGAATCGCCTTTAAAAGCTTTAAACCGAGGTGATTTTACGAGCAAAAACCCGCATAAATTCGCCAAATACTCAAGTATGCTATAATTTTCTGTTGCATTCATTAGTGGAATCAGCTTATCAAGTGGGAATTTCACACCACTTTCATCGTCCGGAAGGCACATCCGGTAGAGGTAATTATCCGAGATTCCCATCTTATCTGCAATCACTTTCGCGGGCCGTTTCGACCTGTGAACTGTGCTCCATAACCTATCTTTAAGAGTTTCCATCGTATTCGCTAAAATTTTTGTTATAAATTTTACTACCTTAGGTAGCGTTTTTCATTTAACTTTGGAGGTAAGCAACTAAGCGCGTCGGTAACCGTAGTCGCTAAATTGTGCTTCAAGAATCAATATGATCTGACGCTCAACTTTAATCGAAGTACGCTTCCCTGATAGAATCATGCTCACGTACGCCGTGGTTATACCGATTCTGCGAGCAATTTCCGCTTGGTTAATCAAATTAAGTTGTTCTTTAGCGATCGGCTTCCGGTTCCCTATGGGAGCGGAAAAGAAATGCCTTAGCTGGTCAATCAACCGTATGTCATCTTTTGGGATTTTAATGGATTTCATTTTGGATTCCATTTCAATTAAAATTAATGTTAACGAATATTAACATAATCAATTTTGATTATATAGTCAAGTGTGTAAGCTATTATGATTGTAATTAATAACAGAAAATCCCAAATCGGTAACCGGTTAAGGTTATTTATTGAGAATTTAGGAATTTCAAAAGCTGAATTCGGGCGGAGGATTGGAGTTGTTCCTCAAAATGTTAACCGGTATTTAACTGCTGAAGCTGATATATTCTCAATAATTGGTATTCTTGAGGAAATGGGCTGTAATATTGATTGGTTACTCACAGGCAAAGAACCGGATAAATCTCCCGGAGAGGTCAATTATAAGGTTTTGGCAATGGCACCGGCGGGTAGAGGTGAGCTAACGATCTACGAGGATTTTACTTATTATCAGTACGATGATTTGAATTTCGATTCCGATACACATGGCTTTATTATAGTAGATAACAACAATGGCAATAGTATGTACCCATTGTTACAAGAAGGAGATCGGTTGTTGATTTCTTTAACAAAGCCGGCGCTCCCGGGAGATATTGTATTCGCACACTGGGGAGATCAGGCATCCGGTGCAATAAAGATATATAATGTATTCTCGCACAAAGATACTCATTCGGAGTTCGTTACATTAGCCAGTTACAACCAAGCACATAATATAATAATGCTTCCGGCACGTGGTGTTAAGGTATATCCGGTTGTTTTAATCAAAAAACTGCGTAAATAGGTTAAATATCTCATTATCGTTGCACTTGCAACGATAATATATTATGATTTTAGCTTAATTTCCAGCAATATCGGTTAAAAGTGTCGTAAACTCGCTGTCCCGTTCAATTCTTGCAACGATAAATGGTACTTTTGCAACGATAAATGGCTCATTATGCCTAATTCTTGCAACGATAATGTCCCGATAAATATTTCCGGTACATATTAAAGGCAGTTTAAAATCGCTGTAAACCATTATTATATAACAATTTAAACGGCGTTTAAACTCTTTTTAACAAAGTGTAAAAAAAATAGAAAAACTATGAAAAATGCAGACGCCAAAAAATCCCCG
>CALKUG010000279.1 GCA_937996765.1 uncultured Ignavibacteria bacterium | reverse complement strand
AAAAATCAAAGACCTTACCAAAGAGCAAATGAACATTGTTCTCAACGGCTCACCGGATAAGGTGCCTGTTACCTATTCGCCAAATTCGAAAAATCCTGTTTATTACAACTTCAAATTCAAAGGGTTAATAGAGCATCTAAAAAATAACTTCGATAACACTTCCTCAGCTAAAATACGCGAGTGGGTGGAAAGTTATATGAACGTTAAAGAATGCCCTACTTGTAACGGAGGCAGACTAAAAAAAGAATCTCTTTCCGTTACATTTCAAGAAAAAAACATTGCCGAAGTTACCTCGCTTTCTATTTCACGAGCACAAGAGTTTTTTGATGCAGTTGTACTTTCAGGTCGCGAAGCACTTATCGCCCAACCCATTCTTAAAGAAATTACTTCGCGTTTAAATTTCCTCCTCAACGTTGGGTTAGATTACATTACTCTCAATCGAAGTGCGCGCACATTAAGCGGAGGCGAATCGCAGCGTATTCGGCTTGCAACACAAATCGGTTCGCAACTTGCAGGCGTGCTCTATGTTTTGGATGAACCGAGTATCGGACTTCACCAAAGCGACAATCTTAAACTTATCAAATCTCTCAAAAACCTTCGCGACCTTGATAACACCGTTATTGTAGTAGAACACGATAAAGAAACTATTGAAAGTGCCGATTACCTGGTGGATCTTGGTCCGCGAGCAGGTGAACACGGCGGCGAAGTTACTGCAATGGGTGAAATCAAAGAATTATTGCACGCCAAAAAGTATGAAAAAAATAGTCTTACTATACAGTATCTCAAAGGACTCAAGTCCATAGAAATACCTGCAGAAAGACGTAAGGGGAATGGAAATAGTATTGTACTCAAAGGCGCATCAGGGAACAACCTCAAGAATGTTACTCTTACTCTCCCACTCGGTACATTTGTGGCTATAGCCGGAATAAGCGGAAGCGGAAAATCAACGCTTATTAACGAAACATTAGTGAAGTTACTTTTACAAAAAATTTACCATAGCAAGGTTCCATCGCTACCTTATAAATCGGTATCAGGATTGGAGCATATTGATAAAGTTATCGAGATAGATCAATCACCTATAGGAAGAACACCCCGTTCAAATCCCGCAACTTACACGGGTTTATTCACATTCATACGCGACCTCTATGCCCAAATGCCCGAATCAAAAATGCGCGGCTATGCAACAGGCAGATTCTCATTTAATGTTGAAGGTGGTAGATGCGAAGAATGTGGCGGTGATGGGCTGCGCAAAATCGAGATGAACTTTCTCCCCGATGTTTATGTAACTTGCGAAGTATGTAACGGTAAACGCTACAACCGCGAAACCCTCGAAGTACTTTACAAAACAAAATCAATTTCGGATGTGCTTGAAATGACGGTGGAAGAGGCGTTTAAGTTTTTTGAAGATATGCCGCGCATTAGGCGTAAGGTTGCAGCCCTTATGGATGTGGGACTTGGCTATATAAAATTGGGGCAACAAGCAACCACACTTAGCGGCGGCGAGGCACAGAGAGTAAAGCTTGCAACCGAGCTCAGTAAAGTGAGTACAGGTAAAACCATTTACTTTTTAGATGAACCCACAACAGGACTCCATTTCGACGACGTGCATGTACTGCTTGCAGTGTTAAATAAACTTGTTGAAAAAGGAAACACCGTTGTTGTGGTTGAGCATAATCTCGATGTTATTAAAACAGCAGATTATATGGTAGATTTGGGTCCGGGAGGTGGAGAGTTTGGCGGTGAGATTGTGTTTGCCGGCACACCAGAAGAAGCAGCCCATTCAACCCAATCACCCACGGGCTTATATTTGAGAAAAGAATTATTTATCTGAAAAAGGATGCCATGAAGAAATCAGTAACAGAAACACGAGCATACAGAACTGAGATGAACGACAAAATTCTCAACTCAGGGTTCAGAGATTTTAACAAATTTTTTGCTTTAGATAACAAGGCATATATAGACGGTGCCTTAAATGCTAAAACAAAAGAACTTATGGGATTAGTTGGTTCAATGGTTTTGCGGTGTAACGATTGCATTTTTTATCATGTTGATCGTTCTATCGCCGAAGGTGCTTCGCGACAGGAGTTAATTGAATCTTTTAATATTGCCCTTATCGTTGGAGGCTCCATTGTAATACCACATCTTCGCTTTGCGTTTGAAGTGATGGATGATTTGCTACCGGAAGAGGCACAACAATGAAACTGCTCTTAGCTTCTACAAATAAAGGGAAGCTTGAAGAAGTGCGAGCTTTGCTTGCTGATATGCACATTGATGTCCTCTCCTTACTTGATTACCCATTGTACAAACAGGCAGAAGAAACTGAAACTACTTTCTCCGGTAATGCACTTATAAAAGCACATTCTGCTTTTAAGCAATTTGCAATACCTGTAATAGCTGATGATTCCGGTTTATGTGTTGAAGCGATAAACGATGAACCGGGAGTGCTTTCAGCAAGATACGCAGGTGAGAACGCTGACGACGAAGCAAATATTGCAAAGTTACTTTCGGTTTTAGAAGATTGTAATGCCCCCATTCATGCAAAGTTTGTCTGCTCAGCGGTATATGTTGATGGTAAAAGAGAACTTATTGCCGATGGTGAAGTTGAAGGCGTTATCACTAAATCGCCTATGGGAGAAAATGGTTTTGGATACGATCCATTGTTTATTCCCAACGGTTTTTCACAAACAATGGCACAGCTCGAAAACGAAGTTAAAAACACTATCAGCCACCGTGCAATAGCTTTTAATAAATTAAAACAACTTTTAAAGGAATCATTATGAACAGACTGATTGTTTTATTTTCTTTACTCTTTGCTATGGTTATTACTTTCACAGGATGTAAAGAAGATACAAGTACCGACCCCGGAGATACTGCCATTTCGCCGGTGGGTTATATGCCCACTCAAACGGGTAACTATTACGTTTACTCCATTGATACAGTTGGTTCGGTACCAACCTTCTCTTTAGGTGAACGGAGAACAGGTTTTGCCGGGAAACAAACCAAAAAGGGTACCGAGTATATTACACAAGCCGATACCACGGTTCTTGGTGGATTTGCTACTTTTTCGCAATCATTTATTAGGGCAACCGAAAACGGTGTTTACTACTACGTTGATACAACAGGGCTTGGTGATGTTTTACCCGATTCTTTAAAATCATTTCTCACCATTGACCCCGAAGTTGTTCTTCTCTCCAAACCCGTTAATGTTGGCCGGACTTGGACGGCATTCAGATTAGTGTTTTTTAATATTGCAGTAATTGATATGCAAGCTCTTTATGCCGGTGAGGAAACTCTTACCTTGAATCTGAATGGTAAGGATGAGAGCATAAAAACATTGCGCGTAGAATATACACTTAAAGTAAGTGTGCCGGCAGGATTTGGTTTGGATTCGCTCAATCAGACTTTAAAAATGAATGCTTGGTATGCCGATAAAATTGGAATTGTAAAACTTAACGGCGACTCGGGGATTATCAATTTCCTAACGGGTGCCGGAATTGACCTTGAAACGGAATCGTATAAAATATTATATACACTCCGTTCCTACGCATTAAAACCCTAAATTATTTTTGTGCAATTACCACTTGCACTAATCCAAAAGTTAAGCTGTGCTTCTCCACTGAGGAGAAGCCGGCTTCTTTAAAAAGCTTCGTTAAATCCACATTTCTATCAAAATCTTCCACCGAAACGGGTAAGTATTTGTAAGCATCGTCATCCTTAGATATTGCTTTACCGATCAATGGTAAGATTGTAGAAAAATAAAAAGAGTAAAATGCCTTGATAATTGGATTAGTAGGCATACGAAACTCTAAAATGGTTGATTTTCCGTCCGGCTTTAACACGCGGTGAAACTCTTTGAATGCCATGGGGATGTCGTAAAAATTTCTCACCCCAAATGCCACAGTAATATTGGTTACCTTTTCGGCTTTCATGGGAATGTTTTCGGCGGTTATTTGAATGGTTTTGCCAACTGCCCAACTGCGTTTTTTGTTAAAAAGGGCAAGCATATTGTACGAAAAATCGGCTCCAATAATCTCTCGTACGCCTTGTTTGTGGGCTTCAATGGCAAAATCACCGGTTCCGCATGCAACATCAAGAAGGATAGCATTAGGTTGAAATTTAGTGAGACGTAATGCTCTCTTCCGCCAATAAATATCCACACCCGCACTAAGGAGATGATTCAGTAAATCGTAACGGTGCGCAATTGAATCGAACATCCGCTTTACATTTTGCTTTTTATCTATGCCTGTTTTTAACATAATAGTTTTCTAAATATTTTGGTTATTCTTGCTTAAACTGCTTGTAACTTGAAGTTATTGCAAGAAAATCTTCTATGGTTAATTGCTCTGCCCGCAGAGATAAATCAACGGGAAGTTCTATTGTAAGAATATCGTTTAAAGGGCTTTCCTTAAAAGAATTTCGTAGTGTTTTTCTGCGTTTATTAAAAGCAGCTTTCACTATTTTTATGTAGTATTCTCTAAACACGGGGTCGTGGGCTACTTCGTTAAACGCAACCGTTACCACCGCACTCCAAACCTTTGGTTTAGGATAGAACACATTCGGTGAAACCTTAAAACAGAGTCGTGAGGTTCCAAAAGCTCCAATTAAAGCACCCAAAATTCCAAATTGTTTGGTTCCCGGTTTAGCGGTTATTCTTTCGGCAACTTCGAGCTGTACCAAAAAAGTGGCATCTTTAACGTATTCGCCTGCATTCATAAGAGCAAAAAGAATAGTTGAAGTAATATTGTAGGGAATATTGCCCACAAAGCGAATACGACTGTTTTTTTCTTGCGCAAACCGCTCTATATCAAAATCTCTGAAATCTTGTTGAAGAATAGTGGCTAACGGAAAACGTTCTCTTAACTCCTCAGTAACACGGGTATCTATCTCGACAGCCGTTAGGGTTGGAACCGCAGAATACAAAAACTCAGTGAGAGCACCCTTTCCCGGACCTATTTCTACAACCATATCCGTTTCTTGAAGTTGTATTTCTTCCACAATCTTCCGAAGAATATTTTTATCCTGTAGGTAATTTTGGCCAAATTGTTTTAAGGGACGTATAGGGTTGCTATTGTTCAAGGTATGTGTTAACAAATAAATAATTTTAATTCAATCGAAAATATACCACTTCAAAACGGTAAATTTTATATATTTCTTATGCTTTTCTCTCCATAATCGAAATCTCAAGGAGTACGAATGAATCAACCGTTTGTTATAGGTATTGACATGGGCGGCACAAAGATGCTTGCCGCGGCCATAAACACAGAGCAAGGTGTTTTTGCTCGCAAAAAAATGCCCACAACCATTACCGAGAACAACCAGTATGGCGGTGTAATCGCCCAATTAGTTGAAGAGCTCATTGCCGACAATGCTCTCGATAGAAGTCTTGTAAGAGCAGTTTGCTTAGGTGTGCCGGGTTCTGTAAACCCACATACAGGCACAATAGGACTTGCACCCAATCTTAATATTAGAGATTACAATATCAAAGCAGATGTTGAATCCCATTTACCATTCCCTGTTCTTATCGAGAACGATGTGAACCTTGCGGCATTAGGAGTTCATAACTCAGGCGTTGCCAAAGGTAGCGACAATGTACTTGTTGTGTTTGTTGGTACAGGAATTGGCGGCGGTATCATTATAGATAAAAAGATTTACCGCGGTAGTTCGTATGTTGCCGGAGAGATAGGCCACATGACACTCGACCCCAATGGTCCGATGTGCGGATGTGGTAAAAAAGGTTGTTTTGAGGCTTATGCTTCGCGTACAGCAATAGTACGAGAAATAACAACCGATATTAAGGAAGGCAAAAAAAGCGTACTTTCCGAGTTTGTTGAAAAGAAAACAAAAATTAAAAGTAAGGCACTTGCCAAAGCACTTAAAGATGGCGATAAGGTAACTATCAAAGCCATGGAGCACTCGGCACTGTTAACAGGTAGAGTTCTTGCTAACATTAATAATCTGATGAACTTTAAGATGATTGTGCTTGGTGGCGGTGTTATCGAAGCGAACGAGGCGTTTATGCTTCCAAGAATTCGTGAAGCATTTGCGAGTTATACTTTAGCCGATTCAGCTAAAGCTGTTACCATTGTTAAAACCATCTTAGGTGATGATGCCGCCCTTTTTGGTAGCATCGCTTTGGCTAAAGAATTTTTAGAAATAGATGTTTAATAACAGAAACTAAAGTTCTGCTTCAATTTCTTCGAGGCGAAGTTGTAAATGCTCCCAACGAGCAAAAACTTTTTGTAATTGCTCCTTTAACTCCTGGTAAGCAACCGTAACCTCTTTCGAATGTTTTAAATCCTTGTAGGTGTTTTCATCTGCAAGGATTTTTTCGTATTCCTTAATTTTCTCCTCATGCGTAGCAATGTTTTTTTCCAACTTCTTAATTTCATCAACTATATCTTTTGTCTGCTTATAGCGTTTTTGACGGCGTTCGGCTTCAAGACGTTTTTGTTCTTTTCTATTGGATTTATCTTCTGCTTGCGAGGGGGAATACTCACCCGGGCTCTCAATAACACCACCATCAATTTTTTCTAAGTAGTAATCAATACCACCATCATAAACCGTGAATGAACCAGGACGAATTTCTACAACCTTGTTCACAATGGGCTTCATAAAGTCAATATCGTGCGACACAAGAATTACCGAGCCCGAAAAATCCGAAATAGCTTTGCTCAAGACCGCTTTGGATGAAATATCCAAGTGGTTAGTAGGTTCATCGAGAATTAGTAAATTGGATTTTTGAAGCAACATTCGCGCAAGTGCAACTCTACTTTTTTCACCACCACTGAGTACGGTTATTTGTTTAAATACATCGTCGCCTTCAAACAAAAATGCACCGAGGAAAGAACGCAACTGTCCCACAGTCATGGTTTCAGCATACTCATCTACAGCTTCAATAATTTCTAAATCGGGATCGAGTGAATCGGTTACATATTGTGCGTAATACCCAATAGCAACACCGGTACCCATAATTTTTTTACCGCCTTGGAATTCGGTCTCCTCGCAAATAATTTTTGATAGTGTAGATTTTCCTGCTCCGTTAGGTCCCACTAAGGCGATTTTATCACCGCGTTCAACGCTAAAGTTGAGTTTATCAAAAATAACTTTTGAACCGTAGGCTTTAGAGAGATCTTCAAGGCGCACCATCACACGACTCGAATTGGGAGCCGAGGGAAATTTAATTGCAATATCATCTTTAAATTCAGGTAGTTCAACGTTATCCATTTTCTCAAGCATTTTAACACGGCTTTGTACCTGTTTTGCTTTGGATGCCTTGTACCTAAAGCGTTCAACAAATTTTTGAATTTCTTTTATCTTTTTTTGCTGAAGTATATATTGGTTTTCGGCTTGGGTGTCGCGTTCCTCTTTGTACTGTAAAAACTTATCGTACGTGCCATTAAACACATTAAACTTACCCAAGAAAATTTCGAGGGTTTTGTTTGTTACAGCGTTTATGAAGTATCTATCGTGGGAAACTACTAACAAGCTGCCCTTAAAGGCACGCAGATACCCAATAAGCCAGCGGAGTGAATCCATATCCAAATGGTTGGTAGGTTCATCGAGCAGCAAAATATCTTTTTGAGCTATCAACAACTTAGCAAGAGCGATACGCATTTGCCAACCACCCGAAAACTCGTCGGTTAAACGCTCAAAATCTTCTTCAGAGAAACCAAGTCCTTTAAGTACTTTTTCAACACGTGATTCTGCCGAGTAGGATTCAAGTTCTTCCAAGCGATGATGCACTTCACCCAGCTCAGAAATAATATCCAATCGCTCATCTTCTGTAAGTGTCACATCTTCGAGCGCACTTGTAAGTTCTTTTTCTTTACCCTGCATCAAGCGGATATCGGAAAGAGCAGTAAAAGCTTCATCAAAAAGTTTTTTGCCTTTGTGCCCGATATGTTCTTGTGGCAAATACCCAACGGCGGTGTTTTTTCGGAATGACACACGGCCGGCTTCGGGAATCAACTCTCCGCAGAGAATTTTTAACAACGAGCTTTTGCCCGTTCCATTTGCGCCTGTTAATGCATATCGCTCACCGGAGTTAATACGAAGATTAATATCTTTAAAAAGGTATCTACCGCCAAACTGAAGTGAGAGTCCGATTAAATCAATCATTATATTTTAATCACCGCTACTTTTGTAACACCTA
>CALKUG010000278.1 GCA_937996765.1 uncultured Ignavibacteria bacterium | reverse complement strand
ACCGAGGTGGAAAACTACGGTTTTGAAGTTGAACGTTCATCAGATAAAAACTCATGGGAGTTAGTAGGGTTTGTTAGTGGTGCAGGTAATAGCAATTCAACCAAAGAATATTCTTTCACTGATGCCAAACCGCTTTCAGGAAAAAACTATTATCGCTTAAAGCAAATTGATACCGATGGTTCTTTTGAGTATTCTTCTATTGTTGAAGCTGATTTTGGTTCACCTGTTTCATACTCTCTTAACCAAAACTACCCTAATCCTTTTAATCCTTCAACTTATATCAGCTTTTCGTTACCTGTACAGGAAAATGTTACACTAAAAGTGTACGACTTATTAGGAACAGAAGTAGCAACGTTGATTGATGGCTTAGTGGATGCCGGGAATCATAATATTGAGCTCTCAGCAACTCATTTAGCTTCAGGTTTTTACCTCTATAAACTCGAAACTCCAAGTTTCTCTTCAGTTAAAAAGATGCAATTAGTAAAATAATTATTCAAACTTTGAGGGTGCCTATCGGGCACCCTCTTTAATTTTGACCATTTTAATTCTTCTCAACAATGCACTTTAAGCAACTAAAAAAAATACATCACCAGTTAAACCATTTCATAGTTGTCCTCAGTTATTATAAGTTAATAGTAACTCTGCTTCCAAGCATGAGTGAATTGTTTTGGCCGACAGCATAAGCTGGGTTAATTATATATTGTAAATTTGGTTGTATCCCAAGCCACGGGGTTAAATTCAGTGAATACGTTAACTCAATATTGATTTCACTTTGAGCAACAGAAGTGTTCTCGTTTTTCATAGTCATTTCAATGAAACTTTGTGATATTTTTGCATAAGAGAATGCCAAACCAAGTTCATTTTCCTGCATAAAAACCCCATTCATTGTTAATCCACAACCAAAATAATAATTTATGGGGTTAACATCCGGGTTTGCATAACCAACCCTCACAAAACTAAATAGTGTGTTCTCACTCATTCCGATGTTTTCCAAAAGTTTTGTCTCACCGGTAAAATACACCCCATAACTATTGGCGGTTGATGTGTTTGCACCTCCGCTCATCAAGCTGTTATGAGTTTCCATGCCCTGTGTATAGGTCCAAACTCCAAGTGCAGCTTTGCCTTGGTAATTCCCGTCATTTTGGAATTCAACCCCAATTTCATTTGCGAGTAAAAAACCATCTTCTTTTTTAAGAATAACATGAGTGCCGTTGGGATTTTCGGGATTGCCGGGAACCCCATCGAATGCGGCGCTTTGTAGGTAAAGGCCGGACTCATTTTGATACTTTAATCTGAATGCTAAGGATGTGGTTGAGAAAATGGATGGTCCGTTTGTTCCGCTAAAAGCAAAATCGGGCCCTATACCATGTGAAGGATTTAGAAATAGGGAAGAGCTTTGGCGCGTATCGAACTCTGAGTTTAAATCGTATAATCCAAACATTACGGAAAGTTGTTCATCAAGTAACTTACTCTCAAAAAGCAATTGGTATAATTTCCATGTAGGGTATGTCTCGATATTGCTAACGCCCAGAATTGTTCCGCTGAGCTCAGAGGGGGCCCCACCGGTATTGCCAAGGAATTGAATTAAAAAAGAGCTTTTCTCTAAGCCAATGAGAGTTTCAAGATTATTGTTTATTATAAAGTCGTAATTATCTAATAGCTTGGTGCCTCGCTCCACCCCTCCACTAACACTCGAAAAAAATTCTCCCTTATATACAATTTCTATTTCAACGCCATTACTCGCGAGTACATCTCTAAAGCCCCACCAATCAGCAGAGAGTTTTTCACTACTTCCCAAACTTAAATAATCATGGTCTTTTTTTGGAGTGAGGGCAACGTTCTCTTTGAAGATTTTTATAGTATTTGTTTGAGCATAGCTACTTGATTTTTCAAAGCTTATAACTTGGGCAAATGTGAAATTATGACAATAAAAAGCAGAAAAAATCAAGATAAAAAAAACAGTAGAACGATTAAATAAATTCATTGGTGAATACTCTAAAAATTTTGCACAAAATAACCACCCTTTTCATTACCATATTCATTAATAATACTTATTTCAATAAATAAAATTGAAGAGTCAATTATAAATACCGTTTAAAATAGAGTACTAAATATTATTGTGCAAGAAAAATCTAAAGCATTAATCAAGATAAATTTGTAGTGGGTTAACCGGTAGGATGTAACGTATGACGAAAAAGGTGAACTGCTTTGGGTACAAAAAAACCCTCATCTTCTTTCGAAAATGAGGGTTTATGTTGTGACCCCAAGGGGATTCGAACCCCTATTACCGCCGTGAAAGGGCGAGGTCCTGACCATTAGACGATGGGGCCAATAAAAAAGAGAACAAAATCAAGGGTGACCGACGGGGCTTGAACCCGTGACCCCCAGAGCCACAATCTGGTGCTCTACCAACTGAGCTACGATCACCATCTTAGTTCAAAAAAGAACACTGAGTGAGCCCGAGAGGAATCGAACCTCTAACCCTCAGCTTAGAAGGCTGATGCTCTATCCGGTTGAGCTACGGGCCCGGACAAAAACAAAATTTCAGTTCCTAAGATACTATTTTCATCTCGAAAAAGAAAGAGTTGGGACTCTTTTTCAAAGTCTCGACACGCACATTCGCTGTGCTACTATTCTTTTCTTCGTCGGGGCGGCAGGATTCGAACCTGCGGCCTTCCCGATTCCATCGGGACGCGCACAATATCGTTACGCTTCAATTCTTTTCTGTGTCGGGGCGGCAGGATTCGAACCTGCGGCCTCCTGCTCCCAAGGCAGGCGCGCTAACCGGGCTGCGCTACGCCCCGTTCTCAAAAAAGATAGACTGCAAATATACGAAGCTTTTTTTAATTTATCAAAATGCCTAATACACTTTTTGAAAATTATTTTATTTTTACCGTAAATGTAGAACCTACCCCATACTCACTTTCAACTTCCAATGAGCCATTATGTTTTTGTGCGAGTTCTTTACACAGCCCAAGACCTAAACCCGTACCCGACTCCGCATTGGTTCCTTTTGTGGTAAAGTTCATATCAAATATCTTACTAAGATTTTCTTCTCGTATTCCCACACCAGAATCTACAACTCTACAAATAAACTCACCACCGTTAGTTGATAATTCCAATTTTACAACAGAATCCTTTTTTGAAAACTTTACAGCATTACTTAACAAATTGCGAATAATAGTGCCTACTATTCCTTCATCTAAAC
>CALKUG010000277.1 GCA_937996765.1 uncultured Ignavibacteria bacterium | reverse complement strand
TCTTTCAGATCATTTTATTTTGGTTGTTGATGATGATGAATTAAACTGCGATTTCATCCATCAAATTTTGCACGGAACGTATTTATTGGATTTTGCTAACTCCGGTGAAGAAGCAATAAAAAAAGCAAGAAAATCAAAATATGATTTAATTCTCATGGACATAAACTTGGGTAAAGGGTTAACTGGGCTTGAAACTACTGAACAAATAAGACAATTCAAAGATTATGAGACTATTCCAATTGTTGCTTGTACTGCCTATGCAATGAGTGGTGACAAAGAAGAATTTAAATCTCGTGGATGCTCGCATTATATCTCAAAACCTTTTAAGGGAAATGATTTAATTTCCTTGATAAACTCAGCACTCAATAAGGGCTAATAGAGTAATTTGGATTTATATATAAGCCGAGTAAGGTTTAAGTTTAATCTACCGCAAGAATATATATAAATCCTATATATTCTTGCAGTAAAATAAACTTTGAAGAGGGTTATCTCGGCATCGTGTTTTGATTGCTTCGAGTTGGACGCATCTCTTTTTCTAATTCAAGATATTTTGCATACAGCTCAGGGGTGAGGTGAGCTTTTATTTTTGCATCTCGTGTTTGTACCAGCAGATCAACTTTCTCGCTTGAGGGGCGTACACCGTATCCTGTGTTCTTCATTAATTCATCCATCTCCTCAAAAAAATCACGGTAAGCTACCCTCATTTCTATTGACTGGAATTCGTTGAGAGCGAGTGGCACAATTATGTGTGAGTCCAATTTCTCCATACGTTCCTCAATGGTTAGGCGTAACATTTGGTCGCCATTACCACCTTGTCGCATTCCGCCACCGGGTTGTGCATAACTCATTAATGTGACCGCAAAAGCCATTACTGTTAAAATCCATAAACGTTTCATAGTGTTTTCCTTGTTTTACTATTACCCATTAGACACTCCCGTTTGGAAGAATGGTTTAAAGGGGGAAAATATCTACCACGGCAACGTTGCCAAAAAATGGATTCCTGATACCCGCAGTATAGTTTTGTATCGTAATTAATAACTTATTTAATTGATTTAATTCAAAGGTTACGTTATGAAAAACAAGACTACCTACTACCACATTATACTCGATCGTAGCGGCTCTATGGAAAGTTGCAGAAAAGAAACAATCGAAGGATTTAACGCTCAGGTGAAAAAAATCTCCGAAGAGATTAAAAAATTCCCCGAGCAGCAGTTTTTGGTGTCTTTAACAATCTTTAACTCGCAGGCTGAGCACAGATTTTTAGACCAGAGCATTGAATCGTTAGTTCCGCTTTCAACTAAAACATACGTGCCTGATGGCAATACTGCATTGTTGGATGCTGTGGGCGAAACGCTAACACATATCAAAGTCTCAAAACTGCAAAAGTTGCGTGAAAACGAGGCAAGCGCAATTGTTGTTGTGATTACCGATGGGTTCGAAAATGCTTCGCAGGAATACAACTACGCAAAGGTTACAAAACTTATTAATACACTTCGAGCTACAGATAATTTTGTGATTTCTTATCTCGGTGCCTCGCTCGAATCTATGCAGGAAGCAGAGAAAATGAATATCTTACGTAGTGAGAGACATCAGTTTAGTGTGCATAATGTAATGGATGTTTTTGATAAAATATCAACTTCTTCAGCTGTATATATGAGTTCTAAGCAGAACAACATTAAGCCCGATTCATTTTTGAATGAGGAAGAAGATAATTAATTTACGTAATACAAATTAATGGAAGAAATACTATGAGAGTCTGCATCGCGGGATTTACTGAAGAAGAAGATACTATAAAAAAGGAATTGCTTAAATTTCTGATTCCACTCAATGGCGCTGTTGAGTTTATAGATGTTAAGGATATGCAACCGAAGATAATTAAGGTTAGGAACATAATGTTTGACGAAATTTCGCAAGAATCAACAATATTGCGGAATTATAACTATCGTTATCACAGATTTAGTATAGATGATGATATAATACGCACTGATACAGGTGTACTTTCGTGGAAAGAAATTTTCGCAAAGATGCAAAAAATTCGCAGCGAGTACTATCTTGAAGATGCAGACTTTTTAGTAATGCTTGTTGATAAACCAAATGAACATAATTGGTTTAGTGCTTTTGATGATGATCACCCCAATAATATCTTTGTCCATACGGGTGAATGGGAATTGTTTGTATCATCGGATAAACTCTATCCCATTGCTTACGAGGTTGCGGTAGCACCATTTCGGTCGTTGATGTTTGAACATAGCAAAAACTTTGAGAAGTTTATTCATCATGAGCCCATTGGCTGCATGAACGATTTTTGCGAACATAAATCCGAAATAACTTTTAAGCTTCGCACGGCGGATATCTGCAGTCCTTGTTTAGAAGAAATGCTTGCGCAAGAAATCAGTTCCCAAGCGATATTCCATCTGTTTCAGATATTGGATGAAATACGATTGCACTCATTGTTTTTTTCAACACACTTTAAGCGTGGTTTGGTCAGTCGCGTAAAAATAGATAGACACGGCAAATTGCACTTTGTTGATTTTGGAAAAGATGTTGAGATTGAATTACCCCCGCAACAACTTTCTCTCTATGTTTTTTATCTCACCATGAATTCGAGTGTAGAGCATTTGGAGTTGTTCAAACACAAAGCCCTACTGGTGCGGATATACGGGAGTCTCTCGGGAGGCGATAGAGAGTCTGTCATAAAGACCGTGGAAGGATTGGCGACAGATGCTTCAAAAGTCCGTTCGGTAATTTCAAAAATAAAAAGACAGTTTATATCAGTTTTAGGAGAGAAACTCGCACAGGGGTATTACATAACTGAATTAGAGGGGGGTGGACACGGAATAGCCGCCGATAGAGAATTATTCGATACATCGGCTTTCCTTGATAACTCACCTAAATTATTGGGGTAACTTCACAATAAAATAAAGGGGGAGTGTAACCCGAGTACTCGTTAACCGAGCTACTCGGGTTTGCCATTGGTATTGGGGAAGTTTATTCCAAACAATCGAAAACCGGGAGCTTTGTAATCTTTTGGTAAGTTTTCCTCTGGAACCGTAGTTTGATTGCCATCACGGACGGCAGAATAATGGGGCGACATTATTTCCACTCCGGCTTCGTTAAACGCATCTTGAATTTTTGAGTGCAATTCCGAATAAATAACAGCCATCCCACTTGATTTATTGGTGTAACAATTAATTTCGTAAGCTACGTAAAAATCGTTGAGTGCAGTTTGAAGCACAAAGGGACGTGGTTCTTTGAGAACATCGGAGGTTGATTCTGCCGCTGATACAAGTAGTTGGTGCACAGTACGCCAAGGTACATCGTATCCGATGGTAACAGAGGTGTTGAGAATAATACCCGGATTGTTAGCTGAAGAGCTGTAGTTGATGATATGACTCCCGAGTACCATAGCGTTAGGGATGGTTACATCTACATTTTTAATCGTTTTAATACGGGTAACCAAAAGAGTTTTTTCTAAAACATCACCAACCGTGTCGGCAATTTTAACACGATCGCCAATAACAAAGGGTCTCATGTAAGTAAGCACCACCCCTGCTACCATGTTTGTTGTTGCCGATGAAGAGCCGAGTGAAAACAGAATGCCTATAAAAACAGAAATCCCTTGGAAAAACGGAGAGTTTGAGCCGGGCAGATAAGGGAAAATAACAATGGCAGCCAATACTATAATCATCAATCGGACAATGTTGTACGTTGGCATTGACCAATCTTGATAAAACCCGGGGAGTTCGATAGTGCCTCGTTCTACTTCCTTAAAAACAACTTTTACCAAACGAGTTAAATAATAGAAAACAACTGAGAGAACTATTATAAAAAACAGATTTGGCAAAAATGTTACAAAGCTTTTCCATACAACACTTAAGGGTGAAAGTATAAAATAAAGTAACTGTGCTGCCCACGTACTGCTAAAAGAAAATAAACTAAACACCACTGCGGCATAGCTGTATGTGAGAATTACTCCCATGAATAAAGAGAGTGAACGCTTGACAAAAGTAACAATGGAAACCGTTCGTTCTGCCGAAAGGAACTGTGAAGATTCCAACCCAAATCGTTTTTTTGTATCATCTAACCAGCGCTTATAGCGATTGTTAATAAGGCGATTTAAGGTACCAATACCGCGAAATAATGCAATAAAACTAACGGTGTAAAACAAAAGCAAGGTTACAACTTTTATATAGGGTTCAAGGTCCCATTTACGGGTATAAGGAATGGTAGTAAGCGAGTTTGAAAGTGAAAAATAGAGAATAAATAGAGAAGCTGCGAGTTGTAATCCTCTTACTAAGAGCAGTAAAAATCTAATGATGCTGTTTCGGGATATAATTTCTTTTCCACGAAAACTGAAAACGGAGTGGCTTCCTGCAAGCAAAGTCAGAATCTTTGTTCTTAGATACCTAGAAGCCCATGTTATAATCCACAGCAGTATAATGGCAGCTATAAGATAAGCCCCTGATTTAATAAAGCGTGAGGTTAAACTTTTATGCGAATAGATTTCGCGTACTTGCGTTAATTTGTCAATGAGAATAGAGCGATAGGTTTCGGCCAAAACAATGGGGGTTGTATCTGCCACTTGTGCATCTGCATGTGTAACTGATACAATAACGTTTCCATATAGTGTAATTGTAAGAAAATCAGTTGAATTTGTGAGCTTTATAGAATCGTAAACAGCGGTGTCGTCTTCCAATAATTGTTGGAGTTTTGCATTTACTTCATTTGCTCTTTTCTCAGGAGTAAATGCTCCAAGCGAAGTGTGTATCACAAACAAAGTATCGCCATCCAGCATAACAGGGGCTTGACTTTGTGCAACAGCGTGGCTGCTCGCTACCATAAAAGCAAAAAGAAAAATAAATCGTCTTAAGAAACTCGACATAAACAAATCCGTATGAAACAACAAAAGGTGGTTTCCTAAAATACAAATAAGTTCATGAATGAAGGGGTTTGAAAAAAAATATACTACAGTTTAAGGTAGGTGAGAAGTTTTTTTTTGTGGAGAATGAAGTTATACGCAGTGAGTAAAACGAGTACCGGCAGTGATAGTAATATGCTTGAAGCAAAAGCAGTAAGAGATAGCTGAGGTATTTCATAAAACTCCAAAATAATAGTGAGCGGAAATACGTTGGGGTGTACAACTAATAGAAAACCATACACTATAAGTAATAAGAATGCTACAAAAAATGGTTTGTGTTTGTTGGCTTTAAGTTCAAACACGAGAACTATAGGATAATTAAATAAGAGTGTTATCACTAAACCCGTAAAAAGCATATTGTTGCTCATCTCGGGGAAAGCCCAAATAATAAATGTATGCGAGAGTGTGATAAGAAGTGCCGAAATAAAACCAATCACTACTATCCTCCGTAAGAACGATGCTGCGGGAGTGGAGGTATCGTTAAAAAAAGCTGTAAAGTACATTGGTATTCCCACAGCAACAGAACTAAGTAATGCGTTGCTACGAGGGGTTAAAACAAACTCAAGCAACGAAAACCACGAGAGTAACAAGAGTTGCATTACCACAAAATTTTTGATTAGCAGCAATTCGCCAACATATCTTACGGTATTGGTAATTTTATTGCCCTCATTAAAAATCTCTTGAAGCAATGTGAATGAACCGCCTTTAAGCACAATATCCGCAGCATTTTTAGTTACGGATGCACCTTCATGCATTGCGATTCCCAAATGTGATTTTTTGATGACAGGCAAATCATTTAAGCCGTCGCCTACAAATCCCACTGTTTTTCCTTGCTCTTTCCAAAAGTTAACCAAAAGCAATTTGTGCTGTGGTGTCAATCGTGTAAAGACTTTTGCCTCGGCAAGCTGTGGGTTTGTTAATACGTTATTCGAATCGAAAAGGTCAGGACCCTCAACAATACTGCCCGCACTAACATTAATCCCTGCCTGTTTGATGATGTAATTAACGGATTCGGTAGAATCACCGGAAAGAATACGAATATCAATTCCGTTTTCTTCACTGAATTTGAGTGCATCGGCTATTCCTTCGCG
>CALKUG010000276.1 GCA_937996765.1 uncultured Ignavibacteria bacterium | reverse complement strand
GCGCGGACAATAAGTTGACGGATATCCTTTGTAAAATAAAGTGCCTCATGAATTGCAAGTCGTCCTTTATAACCCGTATTGCTGCACTTATCGCAACCAACACCTTTGTAAATGGTAACACCTTTGGTTCTTTGAGGGTCGAGTCCAAAGGCTTTGAGCATATCATCATCAATATCATTATCCACTACTTTGCAATGCTCGCATAAACGTCTAATAAGTCGCTGAGCAACAATAATATTAATAGCATAAGCAATCAAAAAGGGCTCGATTCCCATTTTAAATAAACGGGCAACCGCACTTGGCGCATCATTGGTATGCAAAGTTGAAAAAGTTAAGTGACCTGTATTCGCAAGTTTAATAGCCGTCTCGGCTGTTTCTTTATCACGCATTTCACCAACGAGAACAATATCAGGGTCATGACGCAAAATTGAGCGAATGGCTTGCTCAAAATTCATTTTATGACCAATTTTTAATTGGCGAGCTCCCTCAATAACGTACTCAACCGGATCTTCAACAGTTAACACATTTACTGTAGGGTCAATTACTTGAAATAATGCTGCTACCAAGGTTGTTGACTTACCACTACCTGTAGGACCTGTTAAAATAACCATACCTTGTGGTTGGGTAATTGCTTTTTGAAATGCATCTCGTGCATAGCCCATAAGACCAAGTTTACCAAGATCCCTTACTACTTTTCTATCATCGAGAATACGAATTACAACACTTTCAAACTTGTTTTTTAGCTCTGTTCCCACCATGGGTAATACGGAAACACGGAATCGTATAATGGTACCGTCAATTTCACGTTGGATAAAACCATCTTGAGCTTTCTCGCGCTCAAATCTATCCATGCCGCGTGAACGATCTTTAACAACAGCCATTAATGCTTCAGGTGATGTTCCATCTTGAGCATGCCACAATCTTAAAAGACCGTCTGTTCTAAAGTGAATTTCGGTACGGCTATGGGATTTAGGAACAAAGTGAATATCACTCACTCCCCTACGGACACCCTCAACAAGTGATGCCTCAACCAGATTGATGAGTGCACTTTTGTTTATTTCGGCATCGAGTTCGGCTTCATCGAGCGACTTATCCGGTTCGGCATCAATAACAACTTCATTAGCATTCTCCTCAAGCATCTTAAGATACTCGTTTTCAGGAGGATATACCTTCATTATCAAAAAGTCGTAAACCGCTTTGGGTAAAAACTGAACCTCGTACTTTTGAATTTTCATACCAAATGCAATACGAGGTATATTCCTATCTGTTGGGTCTATAGCAGCATAGATAAGCTTATCTTTAACTTTATCATCCAGACCGTAGGGAATCACTTTGCGCTCGAGCATTAGTGTCTTAAGTGATTCACCCGCACTTTCAACACGTTCTTTTATTTTTTCAATTTTTTCAGGAGTAAATTCATCCGGTTTGGGTTCAAGAACCTTAAAAGCATAAAGTGATGCCACTTCACGAAAAATGGTATCATGGTCGTATTTAAATTCTTGCACGAGAACGTGGGCTAAGTTTCGTCTTAGAACGTTTCCGCCACTATTCTTCACCTCGAGAGCTTTCTCGAGTGTCGCTACATCAATAATTCCTTTTTTGAATAACTGATAACCAATTTTATCAGTCATTTCTAATTCATTTTGTGTCATACAAAGTATTGTGATATAAATGAAAGAATCTCCGAAACACCCGGAGTTTTAGGCCGAACAACCGCTGTTTCGGCAGATACTAATGTAAGCAAAATCATTACAATCATAATAAACATGGCGATAAAAACTTGAATCATTTCGATAATATTTTTTAAGCGGAATACGGTTTCACTTTCATAATAGTTAGCTAATTGCAAAGCAGTGTTTTTAATTGTGCCTGTTTCTTCGCCAGAGTGAAAACGAGCAAGAGAAGTATCTGTGAAAACTCCTGATTCTTTAAAAGCATCTGTGATTCCCATACCTTTTTTTATCATAAGGGGTATTGCAATAGATTTTATACGATGTTCGAAATACGAATTACCCGTTGCTTCGGCTGCAACTCTAATGGGTTCAATACTTTCCGCAGATCC
>CALKUG010000275.1 GCA_937996765.1 uncultured Ignavibacteria bacterium | reverse complement strand
TGCTCCCGATGCCCTTATTTCTGCCTATACGCTTATGAGTGAAATTGGGTGTAATCTTATGTCCGCTACCGGAGAAAACGCAAACACTATCGAAGTTATTTCTACAAGAAGGATAAAACCTATATGAAATTTGTAAATTCAGATCTTAAAGACCGGCTGTTGCCTGAGGTAAGTAGAATTGTTACTTACAACCAATTGGCCGAAAGAACCGACAAAACACGAGATCCCCGCTTGCTCCTCTCTCTCCTGCAGAAACTGCCTACCCTGGATAGGTATCTTTTTGGGCTTATACAAACGCGTAAGCTCGCGGTCCTTGGCTTTAAAACTAAAGTAAAATTCCCTGATGAATTTATAACCACCGAAACAGAAAAAACACAACTCTCTGCAATCACCACGCGTTTACAACGCGGCAAAATCCGCAGGTTAATTGCAGCTCTTTCAAATGCAATTTTGTTTGGTGCAGCCGCGGTTCAAACAAGGTGGGAAGCCGGCACCAAATACGGAACCATGATTACCTCATTTAGGCCGTTGGAGCTTACCGAGCTCGATTACGATCCTAATAATCCTTTTGATATTAACCATATCGAAACAATTCAGAATGGCTATTTAAGAAGTCAGCTGGATACAGATATTGTTTATATGCGTTCGAATCCGTTGGATGGCATTAACAGTGATTATGCCGGTGGTATTGTGAGATATAACATGGTGTATTCCTTATTAAAGTACTACGATATTTTTGGTTGGGCATCGGCCAATGATAAATTCGGTGACCCTACCATGGTTGCCGAGTATAACAAGGCGAGCTCGCCGGAAGAACGTGCAGTTGCCAAAAACGCACTATTGGCTTTAAGTAAAAATAGTGCAGTAATGCCTGAAGAAATAAAGCTTCGCTTCCTCGAAGCCGGTGGCAGTAACATACCCGATTTGCATGATAAGTTTATTGCCGCCATTAACGCAGAAACGGCAATTTCTATTCTTGGCCAAACCCTTACTACCTCTATTGGTTCAACCGGCTCATTTGCAGCTGCAAAGGTGCATAACTTTGTACGTGAGGATTATCTCTGGGCAGATCTTATCCAACTACAAGAAGAAATTACTGCCCAGGTAATTGAAAAAGATTACTTCGAAAATTACGGCGAGCCGCGTAACGCCTACCCTGAATTTGAATTTGATATTGAAGAAGCCGTTGACCGCGAAAGCTATGCAAGGATTTTTGAAATTCTAAAACAAAACAATGTTCCAATAAAACGTGATGAACTCTACAATAGAACCGGGTTTTCTGTGCCGAACGCCTCTGAGGCAACTATATGAGTTTTCAAGATAAACTTGAAATTAAATTGATGAAGCTTCCAATAACTGTGTTAGCAACCATTTGCGCAAAACTGCTTATAACATTCTTAGATGAGGATCGCATTATCGAATTTATGAACGAGCTGGGCACAGTTTGGAAAAGTCTTCGGGATGAATAGTGCAACAAATAATTGATGATATAATGCTAAAACGTATAGGTAACATAGCGCTTATGATTATAAGGAGGCGTACCCTTTCAGGTGAGTATCTCGAGGGTTCAACCGAGGGGAGCTCGCAGTATTCAAGTAAACCTTTTGTTATGCCATTTGGAGGTTTACCAACAAAAGCACTGCAAAATAAAGTTCTTAAACAGGGTGGTTTTGGTGCAGATGCACGCTACAAACTCTTTTTAACAAAAAAGAAATCGCTATGGGTGTATATACCCGGTGGCTATAAAACCATTCGCGAAGATGCAGGTAAAAGTACCGGCAAGGCAACCCTTTCTTGGAGTGGCAGGTTGATGCGCAATTTGGGCATTATTGCTACTGCACCGCTTGAGGTTACACTTGGGTTCCGTAACGCAGAGGAAGAACAAAAAGCACAATGGCATAACACCATGGGAGCAGGAAAAAGTAAAGTTATTAGAAAATTTATGGGTTTAACTGATAAAGAGGTGGAAGAAATAGAAAAAATAATTGGTGCTAATGTGCGGTCCAATGTAGAGAAGTTACTTGAAAAAGCTACACTTACATAACTTAACAATACTTAATGGCAACAGCCGGGTATATTTTTACCTTATCCTTGTTAACCATTATTACATCTGTTGATTGGTTGTATGATTTTAGTGCGTATATATCCGGATACCCTTCAACAATAGCAAATACTTTAATGCTACCTGCTTGTGTTTTTTGCGATACCGCAAGTACTATTTCCCCCGGCTTAGCTGCTTTGAGTTGGCTACACAATATCATATCTCCTTCTTTTAGCACAGGAAACATGCTGGTACCATTGTTCTTATCTACTTTAACAAAAAAATGTGTGTTAGGGTCGTAATCTATAGTGGCAAATTCGTAATACTGGTTCTCTTCATATACCGTTAGTGAACCTAACCCGGCCGCCGCGGTACCTATTACAGGGTATCGGTGTGTTTTTAACTCGGCATCTATGTTATCCATTTTACCGGTTAGTAACCAATCTTTATCGCATCCCATTGCTTGTAAAGATTCTACTAACGATAAGACATCTGCATCTCCAGTAAAATATACATTCATGTTTTGTGGCAACTTGCCAAGCCTCCGCGCAAATTCAGATTTAGAGATACCTAATGTCTCATAAAATTTGAATAGACGTTGACCAATTTGAGATTTTATTGACATTTTAATGTATATCCATTAAAATAACTTGACTGTATAATGAAAATTCATTAAGTTAGCACAGGTTAACTAATTTTATATTAAAAAATGGACTTGCTATGAAATCCAACAAATTACCGATAGAAACAAAAAAACTTATCAATCAGGCCGAACTTGCCCGTAGATTAGGTACAAGCAGGGCATACATCTGTATGGTACTTAGCGGTAAACGCAAATCACCTAAGATGCAAGAGGCCATACTCGAAATACTACGTAACTCTATAAACGGGCATACACGTAAATGCGCCTAAATTTTATCCTTTTTTTATTAATGAAAAAGCTGCTTCCGAAATATGCCCCAAAAATTATTCGGATGCAATTAAAACTTTTGAGAAAGTTTTGAAGCAATGAAAAACAAACAATTAAAAATTCAACACCATTTTGGAATGGGTAACAGGTTAATGGATGCACTCTATAAAACTGTGCACCAAAACAAGCATTACAGTATTGATCAAATAGCAGAATACTTAATGTTAGGCGTTAACCATTTGTACAAAATGTGCATTCCGGGCGAAGGAAAGTTCTATTTAGAAAGTTTGCTCCCGTTAATGCACCTTACCAAGGATTATACCATTTTACGCCACCTTGCTAACCAATGTGGGTTTTTGCTTGTAAAAGTACCTAAGTGGCGGGAGAGCAAACGCGATGAACTAACCCTACAACAGGAATACAACGAAAAAACACTTGCATCACTGCAAGCACTAAAAACCTTTTTTGAAGCTCCAACCAAACAAAGTTTACAAGAGGTACAGGATAAATTATTTGCAGTGATGGAAGAGGCGGCAAGTGTTAGCAGCTACTGCAAAAAAACAAGCGAGGGACAGCATGAATTGTTCTAAACTTCTTAAACTATTAAAGTTTGAACTACCGAAAAAAACGCTTAATACAGCTTCTTTTCGCAACTTTTTGCAACCCTTTAAACTTGAAGTTGAGGCCATTTGTGGCCTAAATTTCAGAAATCTTTGTATAACCGGAGGAAATCAATGAGCACTTTGCAATTAATTAGTAAAACTGATACTCCGCAAAATGAAAAACAGGCAAAAAAACAATTGCAAATCCTTAAGCAAATGTTCCAACTCGGAACCATTATGCAAGCAATTGCCATAAAAAAGGCAACCGATTGGGAGTTGTACCGTTACCGCGGTTACGATAGCAACATGGATTTAATTAAAGCAGAGTTTCATGTTGAGCCAAGATCATACCGGAGGTACTTTCGGATTGCCAAGGCATTTGAGCAATTTGTACATAATACCTTTGCCAATCGCATTGAGCTTTGCTCAGATGATTTCCCACACCTTACACTTTTATTGGCATTAGGGACCTTAAAACTCGAATTGCTTGCAGAATTAGAACCTGAAAATCTTGCCGAGTTAGCACGAACAGGTGCACTGCAATTACCTGCAGGCACAGTTCTTAACGCAGAAGAGTTAGGTGAGCTAACGGTAAAACAAATAAAAAATTTATTGGTGTTACCTGAACAGGAATCTGAAACCGCAGAACCAAAAGCCCCCGAAACAGATAAAGAGAAAATGCAAGTTTCGGTCGCCAAAATGCTAAAGCCATTAAAGAAGTTTACCGAAGCTTTTACACCCTATAACTTGCCTATTCCCAAAGAAGAGCAAGAAGAAATGTATCGCTCCATTGGAAAATTTATTGACGTTATAAATAAACTGCAAGGTCTGCTATGATATATTATCAAACACCTCTACAAGCACCAGGTGTTGAACCAATACAAAATGTACAACTGCCGGTGGCAACTTTACCGCACATAGTAAGTAATGTACCCGAAAAGCCAAAAGCCAAAAAGGAAAAAACCGAACGTGGGAAAAACTATTTTACCGCAGAAGTAATACTCAAAATTGGTGATTTAGTTGCCGATAAACGCTTTCAGCTCGCTGATCAGAAACCTAATGTTAGGAAAATAGCTGAAGAGCTTGGGCTTGAGTATTTCAAGTTGTATCGGTTTTTAAATAACAAATACAAGGAAATCTCAAGTAGGGCAGATAAAGGGAAGTCGCGGAAAATTATAAGCGATTACGCCCCCATTGTTTATGATACCTTCAAACAAATATTCCTAAGTAATGCACAGCAAAACGTACAATTAACAAAGTACCGCGTTGAAAAAGAACTTGGTATAGCAGTACCACACCATCTTGCATACGCCTGGGCGCGTGAGCTCTCCGGAACACACTCATATTTACATTACCGCAAAGACTTTCAACAAAACTATTTCCCACGCCTTCGCCGCGATAATTGGGGTGAAATAGAAAACTTCTTAGACGTTGTTATCGGTGATGCTCACAAAATAGATTTTACCTACATACAAGATAGCGAGCGTGATAAAATAAATGCGGAGTTGGAAGAGTTAAAACGAACCGACATTAAAAAGTGGAAAAGCCAACGCTTCAAAGCTTCAACGGCTTATGCCCTTTGCTTTATGGACCAAAAGACCGGTTACATAGTAGGTTACATGATTTGTGCCCATAGCGTTAGCGGGCACGATGTAAAACGCCTAATGGCAAAGGTTATAAAAGAATACGGCTTACCTAAACAATGGTATTTGGATAATGGAAGTGAGTTTAATAACAAAGATGTATTTGATTTTATTACCGGCATATATACACACCACGCCCGGGCAACAAACACCGGAATTTACAACCCAATCGTAAATGCAAAACCTTACTCCCCACAAGGGAAAGGGAAATTAGAACGATTTTTTAAAACATTTAAGGATGAACTAAGCTCGTTCCAGGAATCTTACAGCCCTAACCCGGCACAATCACGTAAACCCGATTTACACTTAACATCACCGGCTCCTGTGCTAACATTTCGCGAGCTCGCAGGCAAGATCCATAATTGGATGGAAGATGAATATAATAATAGACCGCGTACTATTTTTTATCATCCCGGATATGATCACAAGCACCCAATAAATATTAATCGGCCTACAACAGTAACCGATGCTTTCACCAGTGCATTTAGCACCTATAAACCCAGGGTAATTGATACCGAAATACTCGCCTACCATTTCGCAGAACGCATACCGGTAACTTTAAAAAACAACATGGTAAAAGTAAAATACGGGCTTGTGAACCTTGAATTAATAGTAGATGAAATCGAAAAGGTTGCAATGTATTCGCATCAGACCAGGGCACTTACACTTTTCCTCGATCCCACCAACATTTACCGTGGTGTATTGTATTCCGGTTACACAAAACTTACAACATGCGCGGATATGAGAGCTTACGAATTTACAAGCAGTGCTGATAAACTTAACTACATAAACAAAATACAAAGCAAAGTTGAACGGTACGAGCGTAAGAAATCGCAACTCGTGAGGAAACGCGATGAGGAAATGAGCGACATAACCCCACCTCAAAACGCAATGGATCAGAATGATAGTGAACTTTCAAGGTCAATGTTTGAGGAGATTAGCGTAAGCAATTACGAGCCGGATTTTTATGAAGAATACAGCAATGCCCCTACAGAAAACACCGGCATAAACATTTTTGATATAGAAGAAGACGAATAACCAGTATTTCAAATCAACAAAAGGATAGAGATAGAATCATGGACGTACAAACCACTGTAAAAAAGATTTGGGAAGCAAAGCCCGAAGTACAACAAAAAGAGTACAACAAAATAGTTGACCCCGAAGTAAAATCCCTTAAGGCAAAACTAACCCGAATTAATAACACAGTTGCCGAAAACAGAAAAGCAGCTACAGTAATAAAAGTAAAAACCCAAGGGCTTAAGCACGATAAAAAACAGATTTGTGAAAAGATTGACATCGAGCTGAAGGAAATTAAAATAACCACCAAACGGCTTGATGAAGAACTGCCGCTGTTACTTGGCAAACGCGAGGTACTTATTGAGCTACTTAGGGAAAAAGGAATGGAGGTATAGCCATGTGTTCAGCAGCGGAGAACCACAGTGAGCACCTTAGTGAATTAAAGAAGTGGAGAATGGAATTGCATAACGCAATGCGAGATAACTTTATACAGTGGAACTGGAGTGTAAATGCAAAAAACTTAGAAGAGTATAAACGGTTGTTTTTGATGAAACGAATGGGAGTAGAAACATCAAAGGCATTAACTATTGCGGATCTGAAAGTAGCAATCGCCTTAGTTAAGAGCTATGATATTGCGCAGTTTGTTTTAGACCTCATAAAAAAAGGCGTTTCCTTCGAGTATAAAAAATATGAATTACTCTCAAAGCCACAGCTCTTCAAAATTTATAGGTTAATGTACAAGCTTAATCTTTCTAAAAAGGGTTTAAAAACCTTTATCAAAAAGGCAATCAATCGTCCGTGTTCAGCACTTACATTAACTAAATCAGAAGCACACTACATAATACAACGTTTAGAAAAATGGGAGTCACGTAATGAGCAACGTTAATGTAAAAAAAGTAACAGTCCGCAAAACAAACAATCGTATTGATGTAAGCAATCCGGAGCTATTTACAATGAAAGATTTGATTCAACACGCCTTTGACAACACAAGTTGTAACAATGAATTTGAAGCTATTGATTTGTATCACCAACGGCTTAACAAGTTTATAGCACAGGAAGGCAATGAGAAGAAGCGTGTAGAACTACAGTTTTATCACTACATGCTTACCCAACTACGTGACACGCTTTTTTATCTGCGTACCCGTGAAATCGGGGATGCAACAACTACACCATATTCACTCAATTAAGGACCCAATACAATGGCAAAATTAGTTAAGGTTACTACCTTAAAAACACTCGATGATCTCAATACCTCTTTGGCAGAGTACAAAATTGTAAAAGCAGAGCTCGAAGAAAAAACAGCTGAACTAAACGTAAAAAGAACAAAGCTGGAGATGGATTACACACCGGACCTCACCGCGCTTAATGAACGCAAACTCTCATTAGAATCCAATATTGAATTGTTTGCCGAGGAGAACAAAACAAAATACTTTGCCGATAAAAAAAGAAGTATAGATGTTCTCCATGGAAGAATTGGATTCCGGTTATCCAAAAAACTTTCTAAAATGAAAAAATTCACCTGGGAAAACGTTCTTGAGAATATCCGTACCAAAGGCAAAAAATTCGCTTCCTACATCAAAACAAAGGAAGAAATAAACAAAGAGGCCTTAAAAGACGATATACAAAACGAAGTGATCAAACTCGACGACGCGAGACTAATTGGAGTAACCATAGAAGAGGTTGATAACTTCTTTATTGAAACAAACAGCATCACTCCGGAAGACGTAAAATAGCTATGCTTGGAAGAATTCCATATAACACAGAAGCCCTGGAAAACACAGGGCTTTGTGCTTTAAAGGAGAAATATCTTCTTTCTAATGGTATTACAAAACAAGATATATCACATTACAAGCATGGGCGTTTGAATCGCATAAGCAAAGCAAAATTATCTCTGCTTCAATCCGTTGAAAAATTGAATGTTAGCAGTGATTTTATACCGTTAAATAATCAATTAAAAGGGGGTACATATCTCATAAATTTTGGAATTGGAGTTAACAAATGATTTGTCCGAATTGTAAAAAAGATTATCGCGATGTTCCTAAAGGCGAAGACCCGGGAGGATTCTACAAATCCGACGACCACTTTTATAAAAACTACCGGAGGTTTGGAATGCGTTGCAGCAATTGTGGGTTTATTGCTGAATTTATTACCAAACCTTCAGGTCTGCCTTATCGCAAAAAAGACTGCCTGATAAAGCAGGCAGAAATTGAG
>CALKUG010000274.1 GCA_937996765.1 uncultured Ignavibacteria bacterium | reverse complement strand
ACTGAGCTACGGGGGCATTAACAAAATGGGACTCTTTCCGAGTCCCAAACATAATAAATTTAAGGGTAACTTTTGAATTTTTGTTACTCCACTAAAACTCCAAACCAACTATCAAAAAAGTTAAAAGATTTTGTATTCTCTATTCTTTCTAATCCTACACCATACTGAATTGGTGACTTTGTATTCTTACTTACTGAAAGACCAAATTTCCCTTGCTCTCTGGTAATTCCGGGGCCCCTGTGCTCTGCAATAATTGTTCTTAATTGCGTGTAGCCAATATCGGAAGTATAAGGATTTCGAACCGTTTTTTTTGATTTTGAGAAGTGAACATCCAATAAAAATAGCGGTTGATAATCGTATCTAAAATCCGTTAATACCACTGAAAATATTCTGTAATGTGATTCACCATCAGTTTTTATAAATGGGTATTCAATCTTTGGTGATTTTTTAATTTCTTCCTTTATCCTCTTTTCATAATCCGCCTTCAATTGCTTTATTTTCTCATCAATCTTATCAATATCGGCTTGCACTTTTTTGAAATTATTCGCATTTGCAGTTTTTGAAAGTTTCTTTTTATCTTCTTTCAACTTTTCTATTTTGTTCTCAGATTCATGAGCCATTGCAAAGATACCTTTTGCGGTAACCGTATCTAAAACTACATTTAATTTCTGATAAGCTGGAGGATCTACAATAAACGACTGGTATTCCCCCTGCAGTAATTTATTAAATTCTTCAATTTTTTTCTCATCAATACGAGATTTAACAGTTTCGAGAGCTTTTTGCATTCCATAAACAAGAATACCTGCGATATTTGCTTTCCCACTTAATTTCTTGAGCTCGGCTAATCCTTTTGCATTATCAGCATCTTGGAAAAACTGATAATTGCCAATACTGTTCAGCACTTCGGAGGAGGCAACAGCCCCTTTCGCTTCATCATTTATATAGTTCGAATAGATGTCCAATACCGCTGATGCACAAGGAAGTATAAGTGAAACACCTACCGGCGGAATAAGTGCTGCCCCGCAGGAAAATAGTGATAGTGCCGTACTTGCATACTTTAGTGCGTTAAGCGATGAAGCAAGTATATCAATCTCCATTAAATGAACCTCAGCTCCAATCATAGGACCCTTAGGCATTTCAATTTGCAATCCTGTTTCACCAATTACTAATTTGGGCAAACTCATTGCAAGATGGTTCACAATATCCGTTGTTCCATCAGGTCGCATCAGCCCAATTTGGTACGATGTATCACCCTTTTGATTGAGAACAAATGTATAACCTTCTTTATAGATGCGTTTAGGTTTATTATCCTCACCAAACTCCATTATCACCGGTTCGAGGGTTAATTTTTCATAAAAGAGAATTGCAACCGGGGAGCCGCTGGTTGTGTTGGTTTGCAACCCAATCATACTTCCGTTTTCGTGAAGTGCGATTATTGGGAAATCTGTATCTCCGGTCATTCCAACAATGGTTTTATTTTTAACGTATTGTTGAAAATCTGAAGCTGTCTGTCCGCTCACAGTAACTAAAAGGAGCATTGTTACTAAAAACAAGTATGATATCGTTTTCATGATAACCTCTATGTACTATTTTTCAAGAAATTTCTTTATTGTTTCTCTGCAGCGTTGCAGTTCGCAACCGGGCGCAAGGTGTCCGCAATTGTTTGTTAAAATGAGCACTTCGGCATCAATAAGCGGCGCTAACTCGAGCGCGTGCCCGGGATTAACATACAAATCTTTTTCAGCAACAATCATCAATGTTTTTGCGTGTATGGCTTGGGCTGTTTTTTGTAAGTCGTATTCAA
>CALKUG010000273.1 GCA_937996765.1 uncultured Ignavibacteria bacterium | reverse complement strand
ACCCCGAACCTTCTGATCCGTAGTCAGATGCTCTATCCAATTAAGCTACGGGTGCGAGAACTGTTTTCAAAACAGACTACAAATATAATATTCTGTAAAGAATTCTACAAACAAATTATTTAGTTGGTGATATTTTTTGAGCTAAAGAAGCCACACCTAACAAGGTTAATTCTTGTACATACTCGAACGGGTCATCAACAAAGTTAGCGATAAACTGACCATTACCACCTGTAATAAACACTCTGCATTCAGCATCGTAATTGGCTTTTATATATCTGCGCGTTGACTCAATTAAGCCCACTGAGCAATTAATGACTCCGGCAGCGATTGAGGACTTTGTCTCATTGCCAAAAAAGCTCTTATAATCAGTAGGGGATACAAGAGGTAACTGAGCAGTGTGGTCACGTAACGAGAGCAACATTGTTTGAACTCCGGGGGCAATCATTCCGCCAATAAAATGCGAGTCAGGAGTCAAAATATTTATTGTGGTTGCTGTACCCATATCGCAAGTTAACAAAAATGAACTGCTTTGATGAGTAGTTTTGGAATTCTTCAATTTAGACAATGAACCTTCAATGCTGCAAAGCCGATCCATGCCAAGAGATTTTGGATCTTCATAATCGTTGTAGAATTCAAATGGGGCTTTATCGGTGATTACTATTGGATCAAGTCCAAATTTCTCTTTCATCAATTCTTCTACTTTGAGGTATTTTTCCGGGTGTACTGAACAAATAGCCACACTATCAATAAGTTTCCCATTGATTAAAGCAAATAGCTGCTGGGGCTCTTGCACAATTTCAAAATTAGTACATTTTCCATGACTATAAAGTGCAGATTTTATATTGGTATTTCCTATGTCAAGTAATAGTCTCATAAATGGACGCTCACATCTCCGAAGTTTATTGTTTGAAATTCATCTCGTTCGGTTTGCAACAATATGTAACCGTTATCATCAATTTCAGTAAATATGCCGTATAGCTCTTTGTCGCCATCTCTCACGGTAACTTTTTCCCCAATCATTTTACATCTATTGCGCCACTGATTTAAAACGTAATCAGTGCCATCCTTAAACGTAGAATAGACTTCCTCAAGATTATTAAGAATCTCCGCAAGCAGACGCTCTCTATCTATTAGTGTTCCTAACTCAAGACGTACTGATGTTGGTGTCAGATTGTATTCCCCATGGAAAACAGGTTGATTTACATTTACCCCAATACCAACAACTAACTTATTGAATGAATTGCCTCGCGATGAGGACTCCAACAATATACCGCTGATTTTTTTTCCATTCACAAGCACATCATTTGGCCACTTTAATTCAGGTGTAAATTGAAACAGTGTTTCGAGAGCTTGTGCTATTGCAAGTGAGGTGCCCAAGTTGATAAAGTTAAGGTACTTAGCAATAAAATCACTATCATTAATTAAAATCGAAAAGGTAAGATTGTTTGATTTTAACGAACTCCAAGTGCGTTCCAATCGTCCTCTGCCTTTATTCTGTTTTTCTGCGAAGCATACGGTACCATTAGGTTTATCATCGCCTTCTTCTGAGAGGAGGTAAGTATTGGTTGAATCTGTTTCATCCAAATAGACAAAATCACGACCGAGTACAACGGTTTCAAGCTTGATATCGAATCGGGAAAAGTCGAATAATTTAGTTTCCATATTATCCTATTTGAAATATGCCAAAGTGTCAGAAGCTAAGGGGTAATGTCATTATGATAGAATAGTGCGTCAGATTTACACTGTTAATTATGAATTATTTTGCAAAATTACGTTGGCACACTAATTGAATTGATTTATGAAGTAAATATAGTGATTTTTCTTCATAGATTAAGAGCACTAAATACATTAAATTAACTTAAAGACCACAGGTCCGATAGATTGGAGAAAGTAATGGGTAAAATAATAGGTATCGACTTAGGAACAACAAATTCTTGTGTCGCTGTAATGGAAGGCAACGATCCGGTTGTTATACCTAATTCAGAAGGTGCAAGAACTACTCCTTCTGTAGTCGCATTTGCAAAAAGTGGAGAGCGTTTAGTTGGTCAACCTGCAAAAAGACAGGCTATAACAAACCCAAAAAATACTATTTTTTCCATAAAGCGTTTTATGGGAAGAAGAATTGACGAGGTAAGGGAAGAGAAATCAAAAGTTCCATACACCTTAGTTCCTGGTGACGGAAATTCAGCTCGTGTTGATATCAATGGTTCTGTATATTCTCCACCCGAAATTTCGGCAATGGTACTTCAAAAAATGAAAAAAACCGCCGAAGATTATCTTGGTCACGAAGTAACAGAAGCTGTTATTACGGTTCCTGCATATTTTAATGATGCACAACGTCAAGCAACAAAAGATGCCGGTGAAATTGCGGGCCTTAAAGTTCGTCGTATCATTAACGAGCCAACCGCCGCAGCACTTGCTTACGGTTTGGATAAGAAAAATAAGGATCAAACAGTTGCAGTTTATGATTTAGGTGGTGGTACGTTTGATATATCAATTCTCCAGATTGGTGAAGGCGTTTTCGAAGTAAAATCCACAAATGGAGATACTCACCTTGGCGGTGACGATATCGATCAGTTGTTGATAGATTTTCTTGCCGATGAATTCAAAAAACTCGAAAGTTTAGATCTACGCAATGATGCTATGGCATTACAGCGTTTGAAAGAAGGAGCAGAAAAAGCGAAAATAGAATTATCTTCTTCTTCACAAACCGATGTTAATTTACCTTTTATTACCGCAACACAGGATGGTCCAAAACACCTTAACATTCTTATCACACGTGCTAAGTTCGAATCATTGATTCATGATGCAGTGGAAAGAACACGCATCCCATGCGAAAACGCTATGAAGGATGCCGGATTATCTCCTGAAGAAATAGATGAAGTTATTTTAGTGGGTGGTTCTACCCGCATACCAATGGTACAAGAATTGGTAAAGAGAATATTTAAAAAAGAACCGCACAAAGGTGTTAATCCTGATGAAGTTGTTGCTTTAGGTGCAGCTATTCAAGGTGCAGTGCTCTCCGGAGATGTTAAGGATGTGTTGCTTTTGGATGTTACACCGTTAACCTTAGGTATCGAAACTCTTGGTGGTGTCATGACTCCACTTATCCAAGCCAATACCACCATCCCAACAAAGAAAAGTGAAGTGTTTTCAACTGCATCTGATAATCAACCTTCTGTTGAAATTCATGTATTGCAGGGTGAAAGATCTATGGCAGCAGATAACAGAACCCTTGGACGGTTCAACCTCGATGGCATTCCTCCGGCTCAACGCGGAACACCACAGATTGAAGTTACCTTTGATATCGACGCAAACGGTATTTTGCATGTCTCCGCAAAAGATAAAGCAACGGGAAAAGAGCAGTCAATCAAAATAACATCATCCAGTGGATTAAGCCAAGATGAAGTTGAAAAAATGAAAAGAACCGCTCAGGAGCACGCCGCAGAAGATAAAAAGAAACGTGAATCTGTAGATGTTAAAAACCAAGCAGATAGTTTGGTATTCCAAACTAAAAAACAAGTTGAAGAACTCGGTGATAAAATACCCGCCGACTCTAAAGCTCGTTTAGATGCTGAAGTAAAACGTCTCGAAGATGCCGTGCAATCAGGCAGTCTCGAAGCCATGAAAAGTGGTATCGAATCATTGCAAAAGGTATGGAATGAAGTTTCTTCTGCTGCATATCAGAATGCACCCAATCAAGAAGCGCAACCCGAAGCTGATCAATCTGCTGAGGAGCCACAAAAGAAGGATAAAGATGTTGAGGACGCTAACTACGAAGTAGTTGACGACAAGAAATAACTTAGTCCAATTCAATTTAAACAAAAAAAACCGCATCATTTGGTGCGGTTTTTTTTTGCAAAATAGTCAAAAAAGTGCTGTGAAAAATCTCAACTTTAATTTTACATAAATTATCCTTATATTTGCAAGTCATTTTTAGCAATTTTTTAGAAAACGGGTGTATGCTAAGCTTAAAATCATTAAATGCTGCTCAAAAAGCTGCAGTTGAGTACAGTACAGGTCATTCTATAGTTGTCGCAGGGCCGGGTTCCGGGAAAACTCGTGTCATAACTTACAAAATTGCCTACCTCATTGATCAGGGATTAGATCCTACCTCTATACTTTGTATGACATTTACAAATAAAGCGGCTAATGAGATGAAATCTCGGATCAAAGAATTGATTGGCACTAAGGCCGATTACCTTTGGGCAGGAACTTTCCATTCTGTTTTTGCGCGCATTTTAAGAAATGAATCAGCTGAGATAGGTTATACCAGTAATTTCTCAATCTATGATACCGAAGATTCTAACTCACTCGTTTCTAACATAATGGAAGATCTTAAGTACGAACTTGAGGATTTACCCGCAATAAAAGTTCGCAAACGTATAAGTTTCCTTAAGAATCTCATGATTTTTCCCGAAAACTTCACTCCTGAACACGATAAATATCCTCACGAAGAGAAGTTCTTAAAAATTTACCAAGAGTACCAAAGTCGCTTAGTAACCAACAATGCAATGGATTTTGACGATTTATTAATCAAACCATTGGATGTATTTAAAAACAAAAAGATCTTAAACAAGTATAGGAAGATGTTCTCCTTTATACTTGTAGATGAATTTCAGGATACTAACACAGCCCAATATGAACTTTTGAAACAACTATTGTGCAAGGATTCAAAAATCTGTGTTGTTGGGGATGATGCCCAGTCTATATACAGCTGGCGCGGTGCTCAGATAACCAATATGATAAACTTTTCAACCGACTTCCCTAAAGCCAAAACATTTAAATTAGAGCAGAACTACAGAAGCACAAAAATGATTTTGAATGCTGCTTCTTCAGTGATTGAAAAAAATACAGGCCAAATTCCTAAAACCATTTGGAGTGATAACGAAGTTGGTGACCCTGTTTATTATATCAAATGCTCAGATGAGAAGGATGAAGCATATCATATAGCTCGACAGATTTTGGAAGACGCAAGTCAGTACAAATTAGATCTCAAAGATTTTTGTGTGCTCTATAGAACAAATGCCCAATCGCGTGTATTAGAAGATGTATTCCGTATGGAAAACATCTCTTATAACATCATTGGCGGTGTTGAATTCTACAACAGAAAAGAAGTAAAAGATATCATTGCATATCTTAAAGTTCTCGTAAATCAAAGAGATGAAGAAAGTTTGTTGCGTATTATGAATTTCCCGCAGAGGGGAATTGGTATGACAACAATCAAAAGAATGCTTGAGTTTGCTCGTCGCCATAACATTACCTTATTTGATACTATGACTCGTGTCTATGAAGTAATTACTATCAAGGAACGAATTCAAAAAAATGTTAAAGGTTTTAAAGTACTCTTGGATAAGTATGTTTCTCTAAAAGAAAAACTTAAGTCAGGTGAACTTACCCTTGCATTAATTCAAGAGCTCGAAATTGTTAAACTGCTACAAGAAGAGCATTCTTATGAATCAGCCGGTCGATTAGAAAACGTTCAAGAACTTATGAATGCTATAACAGTATTTTCAAAAGAAAATCCCGGTGCTTCGTTAGAGGATTATCTTCAAAGTGTATCTTTATTGACAGACTTAGACAAACAGGATGGCAATAAAAATGTAGTTAGTTTAATGACTATTCATAGTGCCAAAGGTCTCGAATTTCCTGTGGTATTTGTTTCCGGTCTCGAGGAAGAAGTGTTCCCGTTAGCTAACAAGTTTAATCCCGAGTCAAATTTGGAAGAGGAGAGAAGATTATTTTTTGTAGCTATTACCCGTGCTAAACAAAAAGCATATCTCTCTTATGCCAGAAGTAGATATAGATTTGGTGAAGTGGCCTATCAGAACAGGTCGAGATTTATCGATGAGATATCGAAAGAATTTTGCAGTGAGTTTGTTGGTCCCAATAAACGTGGTCCACGGAAAACAAAAAAAGATATGCTCATAGATAAGTTCAAGGAGCTTGAATATCTTAATCCTGCGAGTTCAAATGTGCATATAAAAGTTGGAATAAAAGTAATGCACGATACATTTGGATTAGGAAAAGTTGTTCAATTAGTTGGTTCAGGCGAAAGCCAGAAGGTGACAGTAGCTTTTGAAGGCAATAACATTAAACAACTTATGTTAAAATTTGCTAAATTGAAAGTGATGTCTTAAAAAAATTCTTGCAAATGAATTGAATACAAAACGAACTTCTACTAATCAAAAAAAGGAAAAAGAGAGAACAATGAGTGCTCCAAAAAAAATGGCCATACTCGTAGGTGGGGGCCCTGCTCCCGGAATCAATAGTGTTATCGGTGCTGCAACCATTCGTGCTGCTGTTGAAGGGGTTGATGTTCTTGGCATAAAAGATGGTTTTAAATGGATTTCTGAAGGCAACATTGATTATGTACAGCACTTAACAATAGACGATGTTAGTAGAATACATTTTCGTGGTGGCTCATATATTGGCATTTCAAGAACAAATCCTACAAAGAATAAAAAACACCTTGAAAACACGGTTACATCATTACTTCGGTTAAATGTTGATAAACTCATTACAATCGGAGGTGACGACACTGCATATAGCGCCATGAAAGTTGAAGAGATGGCCGCTGGAAGAATCAGAGTTGTTCATGTTCCTAAAACTATTGATAATGATTTGGATTTGCCTTACGGAATTCCAACTTTTGGTTTTCAGACTGCAAGGCATATTGGTGTTGAAATTGTTAAAAATCTCATGGTTGATGCCCAAACAACCTCTCGTTGGTATTTTGTAATAACCATGGGACGTAAAGCCGGTCACCTTGCTCTTGGTATAGGTAAAGCAGCCGGTGCTACAGTTACTCTCGTACCTGAAGAAATTCCTGCTCCAATAATCAAATTGTCACAGATTGTTGATATTCTTGTAGGTGCAATGATTAAACGGTTGAGTTCTGGAAAAGATGACGGTGTTGCTGTTCTTGCTGAAGGACTGGTTGAACACTTGGATCCCAACGAATTAAAGGATTTTGCTCAAATAGAACGTGATGCACATGATAACTTGAGAATAGCCGAAATTAATATCGGTGAAATACTCAAGGCAAAAGTTCAAGAGCGTCTTAAAGATTTCGGAATCAAACTTACTATAGTTGCTAAGAACATTGGTTACGAATTACGATGCTCTGATCCGATTCCTTTTGATATGGAATATACTCGCGATTTGGGTTATTCAGCAGCCGAATTTGTTATTAATGGTGGAAATGCAGCAATGGTTTCTATTCAAAACAACAAATTTGTTCCTTTATTTTTCAAAGATATTCTCGATCCTCATACTAAAAAAACTAAAATCAGAATGGTTGACCCAACATCTGAATCCTACTATATTGCAAGAAAATATATGATTCGGTTGAATGCTCAGGATTTTGATGATCCACATGAGTTAGCGAAATATGCTGCCACTTGTGGTATTTCACTTGAGGATTTTCGCAATCAGTTTGTTTACCTTATCGACGGAGATCCATTGGCTCGAAGTTTTGCAGAGTCAAGAAGAGAAAAAGTGCAAACAGCACCACCGGTTGATAAAGAGAAACCAAAAAAATAATATTTCATTAGAAAGGAGGCATTGCCTCCTTTCTTTTTGTTCTATTTGAGTTATCACTTACTTCAATTTCTTTAGATATAAAGAAAAAAAATAGTTAATTTTGCTTTTTGTATTGAAGAGAATACTCAATTCATAGTAAAATGAACGAGAATTAAACGTATCTCTATTTCTCCAGAGGAAAGTATGAAATTAGGATATAAATCCACTACAATATTAATAACCCTTTTTGTTCTTTTACAGGTTGCAGTTCTTGCCCAAGTCGAAAAACCGGTAAGCGCGCAACTTAAGGGGCATGAGTCAGCTGTTGTTTCGATTGCATTTGCACCAAATAGCCGAGAGGCAATTTCCGGAAGTACGGACGGAACAGCCGTTCTATGGGAGGTTGAAACCGGTTCTATTACCCATACTTTTTCGGCGCTCGGTGGCAATGTGCTTTCAGTTGCCTTTTCCCCAAATGGCAGAACAATTTGCTTTGGTACATCTTCGGGTAAAACGGTTCTTTACGATGCAATTGATTATAAAGAAATTACTTCTTTAGTTGGTTCAGCCGGAGCAATCAATTCAGTTTCCTTTTCAGGAAATGGTAAATTAATTGCCTCAGCAGGGGATGATAAGGTTATTAGAATATGGGAAATAGCGAGTTTTAAGTTAGTAAGAACACTTAGAGGCATTAATTCTAATATTATTTCAATACATATTAGTTCTGATAACGAAAGTCTCATCAGTTTAAGTAGTGATAAAAAAGTTCGCGTGTGGAATTTGGAAACAGGTAGATTATTACGCACCATAGAGATACCGTACAGTGCTTCATCATTAAGTGTTTCCCCCGACTCAAAGAACTTCTCGATTGCGTTTTCGGATAATGTGGTTCGTCAGTATTCAGTTTCGACCGGTAAAGAATTACGTACGCTTAAAGGCCATACTGCAAGTGTAAATTCAGTATCCTATTTTAATGACGGTGGCTATTTAGCAGCAGGTTCGGCAGATAAAACCATCAAAATATGGGAAGCCAATACCGGAAAATTCACAGGAACTTTGAAGGGGATGGATGCTGAAATTACAACATTGGCTATCTCACCGGATGGATCTCGCGTTCTTGGTGCCGGCGGAACGGATTTATTAGTTTGGAACATAAACCTGCCTGCGATTTCAGGTGGTTACAATAGATTTGAAGCAGGCGCACCTGCCTCAACACTTCCGCCTCTGCTTTCAATACAGGACATTACCTTTTCAACGACCTACTTAAATGCAGGAGAAACTGCACAATTAACTATTACTGTTAAAAACAATGGACCCGGTGATGCTCAGGAAGTATATGCTGAATTAAGCTCGAACCAACCATTGCTTTCATTTCCCAAATCGGTTATTTTCCCAATGATTCCGAAAAATGGCGGTGTACAAAGCATTAATATCTTTGTTTTTGGTGAGGTTGATCTACCAAGCTCCTCTGCTTTTATTGATATTAAAGTGGTAGATCCTAATTTTAAGATTGTGCTACAGGGACGAAGAATTGATTTTGATATAAAAGAATTTCCGAAGCCTAATTTGCAATTAGCCCGTTATGCAGTCACAGAACAACAATCCGGCAATCCTAATAACCAAATTGATATAAACGAAATTGTGGAATTAAACGTTGCAATACAAAATATAGGCGAGGGTAGTGCTGCTGATGTAACTTTAGCAGTTACTAATACCCAACAAGGTGTTATGTTTCTTGGTGCCTACGAAGGTGGTAAATTGATTTCAGGTAATCCGAGAATAAACAGACTTGAAGGCGGAAAGTTTTCAATTGCTTCTTTTAGGTATTTCATAAATAGTGAATTCACGGATTCCATTATAAGTTTTAATGTTTCCGGCGATGAAAAATATGGCAAATATGGTTTTACACAGGATATTAGTGTAGATGTTAATACTGAATTGAAACCTGAAGGATTTGTTCTTCAAATTAAAAAGGAAAATGGAAGCTCCAAAGGGGTAACCATTGAAGATGTACCTGAATTTGTATCTGATGTTCGTTCAGACATCCCTGTTACTCCTGAAAAAAATACATCTGCCGTTGCTGTTGTAATAGGGAATAGAGATTATAAAGTTTCACCATCTAAGCAAACACAATTTTCAGTTGATGATGCCGCTTTGATGAAACAGTATTTAGTTAATACACTCGGCTACGAAGAATCTAATGTAATCTTAATTCAGAATGCAACTCTTTCTGATATGATTTCAGTTTTTGGTACCAAAGAAAATAATCGTGGTATTCTCTATAATTCAATAAAAGAGAGTAATTCCGATATTTTTGTGTATTTCTCAGGTCAAGGTGTAACTGATGGTTCCAATGATGAACAATATCTACTACCTATCGATGGTGATATTTCTAAACCTTCAGTTAATGGTTACAAAGTCAATACTCTGATGGAAAACTTATCGAAGTTACAGTACAAATCTCTTACTGTAGTTACCGATGCATCTTTTGAATATAACGATAAATCAACAAGAAAAAATCAGGGCAATTCAACGGAATCACCTATTTTTGATATACGAAATACAACAATAATAGGTGCCGTTTCAGGACAGCAAACTGCATCTGCGTTCCCTGAAAATCAAAATTCATTATTCACCTATTATTTACTCAAAGCGTTACGAGGCGAAGCTGATTCTAACAGAGATAGAAAACTTACTCTGGGAGAAATGAAAAGCTATTTAAGCGAAACAATTCCTGTAGTATCACGTAATCTCTACAACAGAGAACAGTCACCGGTCATATTTGGTGATGAAAATCGTGTTATTGTTAATTACTAATTAAAAGATATTAGGATCCGCCACTGAGGCGGGTCCTAATAAAAATAAACAAGTTGCCCTCAAACGAATTCGAAAGCTTTCTACTTTGGTTAATGGAGAAATATCTCCTTGCAGGGATAGTTATGCATTTTCTTTCCGGGATTGCATTAATAGTCTTTGTATTTATTTTGTTTCGCCTGAGAACCCTCATAAAGCATCTGTTTATCGCAAAGAGAATAACCGGAAGTACAAAACATGATCAAAATAAATTGTTAATGAAATTACCATTTTATCCAGTTGATGAAAATGATTTTAACGAAGTCTCTCTATCAACGGATGCAGAAATATGCTCGCGCAAACTACAAAGGGGATTACTAACACTTTCACTAATTGCCAAGATAACACCACTCATAGGAGTTGCGGGTTCTGTTTATACTGCAATTAAAACTCTGCACACAGTATCTGTTACCAACCAAATGTTTCCAATGTTTGCAGCTGAAAGAATTGCTTATTCACTTATTCCTGTACTTTACGGGTTGGTAATTTCCATAGTAGTACTTACTCTACACTCTTTTTTAAGGGTGCTCATTGAAGAGATAATAACTCTATGGGAAGAAATATTTCCGATACTTCTGAAACATTTACGTATCAAATAAATTTAGAATTGATTCACTTAACA
>CALKUG010000272.1 GCA_937996765.1 uncultured Ignavibacteria bacterium | reverse complement strand
TTATCCAATCAAGCTGTATTGCACCTCGAACAACATTTGCTTAAACTTCCTGATGCAGCAGTTGTTGGTCCCGAAGGTTCGTTTTTAGATTTCACAACAATAAAAGACATCAGTCACTTCAGACAGTACACCTTCGATGAACCTATTGTTGTTGATTCAGTTTCCGGCTTCTTCTTTGCGGTACGCACCCCATTATTCCACAATCAATCTTTGTTATTCGACAATAAATTAACACCATGCTATTTCGAAGAACACGATTTGGGCTTACAAGTAAAAAGAATTGGACTTAAAAGCTATATTGTGCCCACTTCGGGGTACTACCATGAATTTAATATTGTGAAACGAAAACTACCCCTTAAATACTTTCATAAGGAAGAGGAGGTGGCTCTCATTTATAGCAGAAACTTCTCATATTTTGCAACAAAGTGGTCAAATATCTGCGATATAAAATCAATGTCGGAAATTTCCGCAAATTCAAAATCCGAAATTCTCATCTCGGGGGCATATAACTATTTTCTAACAAAAGTAAATCGCCTTCTTTCTGAAGGAAAAAACTCTGAGGGTGGCACCCTACTGTTAGAGATGGAAAAGAGTTTTAAAGATAAACCCGAAATACAATATCAACTTGCAAAACTTGCTCTTTCTATGAAGCATGACGCTGCGTATGTTTATCTTACTCGGTGTCTCGAAATTAACCCCGATTATAAAGATGCTAAAGATTTGCTTAATTCATTTCTCGCAGAAAAACAGGCAAGTCAATGAAAATATTAGTTTGCATTGCTCAATACGGATTAAATCAACTGGATCATTTAAAGACTCTTCTTTATGAGTACAGCCTCTATAGCCATAGTGTTGATATTGTTATTGATTACACACAAAATATACCTGAAGAAGTGTTTCCAAAAGACTTAAAAATTACCCTGCATCAACATCCAACTGCGATTGGGCACGGTCTTACTTTTTGCCATAGGGCCCACATGGTGGAACAAAAAGACAATTATGATATTTTCATTTATACAGAAAATGATATTTTGATAACAGAAAAGAATGTTGAATCATGGCTGGGTATTCAGAGCAGGTTGCCCAAGTATGCTATCACAGGATTTCTTCGTTATGAGCAATTCCCAAATTCTGACATAAAGTACCTTATGGATGCTCATCCAGAGTTTCCAATGATTTTGAGTAAGTCTGTTATAGTAGATGGCGAAAGATATTTCCGCTTAGTAAATTTACATTCGGGTTGCTGGATTCTCACCAAAGAAATGCTACATTTTGCAATTTACACGGGAAACTTTTTAGTAGCTCCACACATAACCTCACGAGAAAGCACCATATACATGGTGCTGGAATCAGGAGCAACAGATGTCTATTCTCAGTGCTGGTTTGAACATAAAATTTTCCCTTACAATGGCTTCGAATCACTTATGGTCCCTCACCTTGCTAACAAGTACCTTTTTCTCATGGATAATCAAGAGAATCCTATTTCTACCTCACCCGAGAAACTTAGGAAATTGCTGGATTTATAACGCTATTTTTTTATTACATACCAGGTTGGGCTGTTATTTGGTTTTGTACCCATATCATTGGTTACAAAGAGTTCTAAATTATTTTTTATTACAAACTCATCCACTGCGGATTGAACTCCAAAATAAATAGAAATATCGGCTCCTTTTAATGTATCATGCCCTTCCGGTAAAACTTCTCCAAACAAATAGTCGTGCCCCGCGAGAACACCACCTTTTTTGAGCTTTGGATACCATGCCTCAATATCATTCACTACACCTTCATAGGAGTGATCGGCATCTAAATAAACAAAATCAAAGAACTCATCTCGAAAGTGATTTGCGGCCGCTACTGAATCTTCTCGTATAACCGTTACCCTATTGTCATAAAAAAACTTTTTACAAACTGCGAGAAAAAGTTCTAGTTGCTTATCGTTATCAACGTTTGCAACGTCCGCATAGTCTGCTTGCTGACGCCAAATATCAACAAGATAGAGTTTTTTGCCATTCCACTGATTCAGTATTTGCTCACTAAAAATCCCTGCTTGAACCCCAACCTCAAGCCCACTCTCGGTTAAATGCAACTCATTCAGAAGTGCAGGTAGCTCCTCTCTTTTTGCAATACATCTTATTCCGTCTCTCGAAACACCTGATACATAATGCTTTTCTACCACTATCTTGTGATTGTTTTGCATTTCTTGATCCCGCTCAGTTAGCATCTGCAACATCTCAGTAGATTGATTGTCGGCAGGATTAATCTTCTTTATTGCCATTAAAGTTCTTAATAAATCAAAGTACTTACCGCGCTGATATTGTATGGTTGCAATAACATTCATTATTTCAATACTATTAGGATGTAGAGTAAGTAAAGAATTCAACTGTATTTCAGCTTGAGCATATTTCTTTTCAGAAATTAAGTACTCTATTTCCTCAGTGAGTTGCTCGGTATTCTTCATAATCGAATTGCTCTCTAAAAATTATCTGTTTAAATATTTGAGTAATTGCTTTGCGCTCTCTTGCCAAGTAAATTGAGCAAGGTCGAATGCCCCTTGTTTGCCTAATTCCATCAAATGTTCTCTGTGGTTATAGGCAAAATCAATTTGTTCAATAAGTTCATCCAAAGAGGGTTCTTCCCATCGTGCAAAAATACCACCAGCAGAATTTGGTATAACAAGCGGTTGAAGGTCTTTGAGTAATAGTGCATTTTTAGCATTTACAATATCCGTGTGTCCGGAAGTATAGGATGCAATAACGGGTTTTCCGCATGCCATATATTCCATGAGCACCAAGTTTGTTCCGCCTTCACACCTATTAGGAAAAACTCCAATATCAGTTTGTGAATAAAGATTATTGAGCTCGGAATTGTCAATAAGCCCTATTGTTAATATCCTATTTTCATCAAGTCCATTATCTGCATATACTTTTTTCATCATTTCATGATGATTAAAATTGTTTACATCAAAATGAATATGAGGTGAAGCTCCCATCGTCCGCACAGATTGCTCCCACATATTGTACCAAGCATTTATTAGCACAACATCCTTGTACCTATCCATGATAACCTTGGTAGCTCTGAGAACTAAATCCTGTCCCTTTCGGTACTCAAATTTTCCACCGCTAAAAATTGTAAAATAGTTGTTAACTCTGGGTTGATTTTGCGGATAGAATTTAGTTGGATCAATTCCTTGTATTAACACACCATTGTGGGTTAAACCCTGTTCATCCAGTCGCTCCTTACACCAAGTGGAGCCCGCTAAAATTAAATCGAGCTTTTTGCCATTTTCTATAGAACGATTTGTTAATTCGTTTTCAAAAAAAGTATAGCCAATATTTTTTGTACCGCGTATTGCAGATATAGTATCAAACTCAACTCCCGTTAACGCATGGAAAACAGTACCATTATACTCAAGCGATGTATTGTTTTGGTCAATGATATCAATGTGTTGTTGTTGCAACGACTCCTTTGTGAGGTAATCGCTGCAAATCCCCCAACCAAAAAAACTACCAGAGGAAAGTGCATAGGCAATTTTCCGTTCAATAAATAAAGGCGTAACTCGCTCCATGCACGAAGACCAATCACCTACAACACTTTGAACCAACACTTTATGTTGTGGGTACCACGGAGTATATTCTCTTCCCCGCATCCAACGCCACTCTGTCTGATGAGGGAGCAATACAATTGCCGATTTGCCAATGGCCCCGGCAAAATGAACTGCGGCAGTATCAACAGTAACTAATTCATCAAGAGCAGCAATAGCGGCAATAAACTCAGTAAAATCCTTGGTTTCGGTACTTATATCAATAATTTTCTCGGCAAAATTTGTTTCCTGAAGCCAATCAGATCCGTAACCGAATTGCAATGAATAAAGCTGCACATTATTAAGTGACACCAACGGTGCAAAGTACTTTGGATGCATGTGCCTTTTACGTGCGAGCTTTGGATTTTTTGCCCCAGCCCAAATTATGCCTACTGCTTTTTTCCCGGATTTAGAGAAAGTAGTTTTCCATTTATTAAAAATGGTATCATCGGGTTTAATGTATGGGGCCGGATAATGGGATAAGTCATTTTCACTCTTAATAAAAAAGGATTGCAAACTTGCCGCAAAACAGTAGTGTGTATAAAAAACCTTTTCAGGTAACGGCTCATTTAATTTGAAGGTTTGTTCAAAATAATTCAATGATTTGGCTAATGAGAGGAGTGAGGGTCTCAACTGCGCAATCATTCTAACATTTTTAGCATGAAGTGCTTTTACAAACCTCAAAGCCATTATATAATCGCCTACACCTTGCTCATCAATAATGAGTAATACAGCATCCGAAGGCAATCCTTCACCATTCCACAGCTTGCCGCTATAAACCACTTCATTGTAAATTCTAAACTCTAACCTTTTTTCGTAAAAGGTATAACCCTCTTTAAACGCTCCTGCCGAAAGTAACAGCTCGGCCTTATGGAATTTGTATGAAGATTCATTTGGTTGCGAGTCAAGTGCTTTATTTATTACCCTGAGGTCATCATCGTAGCGCCCCATTTCGTAATAACAAAGTGAGATACCATACAGAGCAAGTCCGTAATCGCTCTGTATATCAAGGGCTTTGTTATACCATTGAATTGCGGTTTCAAAATTCGCAAGATGATAGTAAAGCGTACCTATTGCGGCAAATGCTTGCAAATAGTTCGGATTAACAGCTAAAGATTGATTGAAATACTCTAACGCTTTGCTTTCGTCTTCATCCGAAAGGGCTACCATTCCTAACCCGTAGAGGGCTTCTTCGTTGGTAGGCATAATTTCCAACGAACGATTAAGATGCTCAATTGCTTCGGTGTTAAGTTTCAACTGTTGCAGTAAAATTCCATATTTGGAATGTACACGATAATCTTTGGGGTTCTGCTCGAGGAGTGCATTAAATATTGCTCTTGCATCATTCAACTTGTACTTTCCCATTAATGAGGAAGCTCTTATATAGAGCAGTTCATAGCTTGCACCCTCTATCTTTTCTAAAGTATTAAGCACATCCAAAGATTCATCAAAACGTGATTGCTTATAATAAACAGATGCCAGATTCTGCAAGCAGGATACATTGTGGGAATCAATACTCAGTAATTCTTTATAAAGTCTTTCTGCTTCGGGAAGGTTGTTGAGGTTTTCGCTTACTACCCCTGCCATTAAAATATACTCAACATTCTTTGGATATTGGGTTACGAGTGAGTCAAAAATATCCATTGCCTGCTTATGGTTGCCCAATCGCAAATAGGCTATGCCTTTAACATATAAAAGCTCTTTTGTATTTGGCAGTCGTTTCTCGAGGGATTGAATTATTTCTAAACAGGCTGCAAAGTTGCCCTGTTGAAGGTACTTTTGTGCAAGAGAAAAGAGTTCGTTATCGTTCATTGGTTTAAATACCCGTTTAATTTTTTCTCAACATTTTCGAGTATGCCACAGCTGTAAAAATCGTTTTTAAATATGCCTTTTGCTCTCGTAATATTTTCCATAACCTCGGTCATCTTTCCTTGTGCAACGCCTGCTGAAATGCTCATTAACCATAGCGGCAGATAATACTCATTCGTTTTTAAACCAAGTGCAATTAAACTCTCTGCCTTTGGATAATTTTCTTTAGCAATCTCAAAATTTGCATAAGATGTTAAGTACTCAATATTTTCACCAATTTTTTCAAAGCATCGTTCGTAAAATTCTTCTTGTTCTTCCGAGCTTCTTTGCGATGTAAAAAGTAGCTTAAAACTACTAAACGTTCTTTCATTCAGTAGTGCTATGATTTTGGGGTAGTCGTGCTTTGTAATTGGCTTCTCCGAAACAATTAATCTTACTGCTTCAAGATCATCCCCCGCTTGATAATTTTTTGGCAAGTTTTTTAATAGTGTAACCGCATAGTTAAACATTTCCTGTACATTGTGCTCAATTGCAAGTTCAATGAAATGATAAATAAGTTCTTTCGGGGCAATATACATATCATAACTGCCATAGATTTTCCCTCCAAGCAATTCCAAGTTATATTTATAGCACATTTGTGCATGCTCTATGGCCTTGCTTTTTTCGCCCAAAGCAAAGTAAACCTTTGAAGCAATCAGTTGAACCAGTGGTTGTTTTTCGGATTTTATCAATGCTTGTGAAATTGAACTCAGAGCTTCTTTATATTTTTTTTGTTGAAGTAGTTCCGCCGCCATGTAACGATAGCTTATGCCGGAATAATCGGAGAGTAGATTTGGATAATTTACAGCTTCGCTAAAGAACCTAAAAGCAACTGCACGATTCTCCAAAATTGCGTAGCTTTGTCCCAATTGAAACGCCACATATCCCGAAGGGGCTTCCTCATAATCAATTAGGAGCAGTTCAATATTACGGGCTGCTTTTTTCTTGAGATCTGTAAGGGGTACATCGTACCCTATATGAAGGAGTTCAACATTGCATTCTTCAATGCGATAATTGCTTTTTGTTAGAGAATTAAGAATCTGTTCGTGTACCCTACCCTCAAAGCGAATTTTAGGAGAATTGGCAAAAAGACGAACATACCTCATCATGCTTGGCCTCCCCCCTTGTTCATCACGATTCCTGAGAATACACGAGTATCCTACTTCTCTTTTTTCTTGAATTATTTTTTTAAGTACGTGTTTGCTCTCCTTCGTAACTCGCTCATCTGCATCAAGGTAGAGAATATAATCTCCTGTTGAATTACGAAGTGCCTCATTCCGCGCTGCTGAAAAATCATTACACCACGGGAATAAGATAATTTTAGCATTATATTTTTCAGCAATTGCTACTGTGGAATCCGTGGAACCTGTATCCACAATAACAATCTCATCGGCAATATCTTTAACAGAATCTAAACACTCTGCCAAATACCTCTCCTCGTTTTTTACAATCATACTAAGAGAAAGTTTTGGCATCAGAAATTCCTACATGAAAAGCGAATTATGAGTCTCGGGATAACCTAACGACTTATTTATTTTTGCTAAAGAGCTTTTTGCATAAGAGTTCTCGGGATTGTTATTAACCGCGTGTTCAAACATTACTTTTGCTTTTTCATCTTCTCCGCCAATGTAAAGAACTTCGCCTAATCCAGCACATGCCTGCGAAGATTTTGAATCAATCTTCAAAGCGGTCTCAAACATTTCTTTTGCATCTTCTGTTCGTTGAAGTGAAAGGTTAATAAATCCCTTAAAATTGTAATAACTGGACTTTGTTTCGTTTTCTGCGGATTGTAGAGCATTCACCAAATGCTCAGCACTATTCAACAGCATAAGAGCGGCAGCAAAATCCTTTTGTGAAAACTTGTCGTATGCTGCTGTAACAATGTCGTTTAATTCTCTGTTTTTTGTACCAGAAGTTTCAGGCACTTCTTTACCCAATTTCTTGAGCCCTGCTTTTGCAAACTCGTTCATAGGATTTAATTTGAGTGCTGTGAAAAAATATTCTGATGCTTTTGAATCATCATTGTTTAAGTAGTAATACTCACCCAAGCCGGCGTTTGCCTGTGAGGATTTAGGGTTGGTAGTAAGTGCAAGTTCAAAAAACCTTTTTGCTTCAGTGAATTGCTGCAGAGCAAGATAGTTGAATCCTGTAAAGTTCTGAACACTTGCCAAACGAATCTCATACTCAGTCTGTAGAGTACCTAATAGCTGCAAAGCTTCATCATATTTTTTTTGAGAAAACAGTTTATACGCATCTCCGAGCGAGTCGTAACCGGGGTCACCGCTACGTTCCGTAGAAAGTTTCTGCGAAATTTCAGATTCTCTTTCTCCCTCCGATTCCTCTTCAATAACCTTTATAACTTCATCCAAATATTGCTGAGCTGTTTCGTTGGCGGGGTCGTATTGCACTGAGTATTCGAGCATTACTCTTGAGCCCTCAAGATTCCCCTCAATAAAGAGAACCTTCCCTAAACCTTGACATGCAAGTGAAGAGTTTGGGCTTATCCTCAGGGCTTTTTCAAAAGCTCCTTTTGCTTGTTCAAAATCACTTACGCTGTAATAACAGGAACCCTTTAGTATGTATAAATCTTCAAGATTCACACCTTGCTTACTTAATGATGGCTCATATACACTCTCAGCCTGATTGCATAGAATAATGGCAGCGGCAAAATCTTTTGATGAAAACTGCTCATAGGCAGATACAAAAAGTTCATGAAATGTTTTCATAGAATCTCCAAAGGTTCAAACAAACGTTGTTGATTTATTAGCGAAAAATACAAATTATTTACTTAAGACTTTACTTACACAAGCATCTCAGAAAGCTTTTTAACCAAATTAGTTACTTGTGCAAATTGAGTATGGTACTCCGAACGGTTTTGTAAACCACTCAGGGCTTCAGAATAGTAGTACAAAGCACCCTCATAATCACCATGTTTAAGAAACTCGGCTGCTGTTTTTAAGGCATCCTCAACCTTGTTAAACGTAGATTGAATGAGTAGTGTGTTATTTTTTGGTGCCATATTTTCCAACCACAACTGGTTAGGGTCTGCACCCCACTTCCCAACGAATTTTTTTCTGTTAACTTCTATCAAATTTTTATACGCATCATTTCCGTTCTTCTTAAAGTTCACTGAACCAAAATGATGAATAAAGACACTATCATCTATAACCGTTTTATACCCTGCCAGCTGAACTCTGAGACAGTAATCATCATCCTCAAAATTCCCCGGGGTAAATCGTTCATCCAATAAACCAATCCGTTCAATTACTTCCCTTTTTATGAGGGTGCACAAGAAAGCTATTCTTGGGAAAATTCTTTTAGTGTTCTTGAATTCTTCACGCCTTTTTACTGCGTAATGGCTCATCTCATCCAAACTCGAATATGCGGCATCATCAACAATCTGAAGCCCACTCACTGAATTGGAAACAGGGCCTACCATGCCATAATCCTTATTACTTTCCAATGTAGTTAATAGCCGAGTAAGAGTATTTGGCGGTAAAACAATGTCGTTGTTTGCTATAAGTATGTATCGTGAGTTGGCAATACGCAGACCCTCGTTAATGCTTTTCGGAAAACCAAGATTATGTTCAGGTGTAATCACCTTCAACAGAGGAAAATCTTTCCTCAGAGACATTAAATACTCACCCGATTCTTTATCACCTGAGTTGTTTATAACAATAAGTTCAATACTTTTATCAAATGCTGATTTTAGAGATTCGACAAACAATGCTAAATATTTCAGTTCTCCGTAATGCGGAACAACAACGGCAATAGTATTGTAGTAGTATCTTTGGAAATAACAATTTGGGTTTTGAACAATGCTATCCTCTTCTTTAATGAAATCGTAGAGCGCATTTCCAATCCAACGTTTATGCAAAAGCGAAATATTCTGAGTGGCTTTTAAGAATCTTTCAGGTCCACTTTTAGATTCAAAGTGATATAACACACTCTCAGGCACATATACTACTTTGTAACCTGATTTTATAGCCCTTAGACATAAATCTACATCCTCGTAACCATTCCAATAATTTTCGTCAAAACCATTGTTAGTTTTAAACCAACCTGCTCTTACCATCAGACAGGCACCCGTAACAGCTTGATACGACCAGGAAAGATTTGCTTCTTGCCTTTCCTTTTCAGAATGCGCGTACAAATGGTTAGCCATTAATGGGTCAGCGGGATTTTTTCCCGAAAACAACATACCAACACCTGCATGTTGAATTGTTTCATCTTTGTACAAAAGTTTTGAGCCAACAATTCCCACCGTTGGGTCACTTTCAATTATTTTTATGAGGGGGATTAACCATCCATCAATAGCTTCAGTATCGTTGTTTAAGAATAGAATGTTGTTGGAATTACTTGCATAAGCTCCTATGTTACACGCTTTTGAGAAACCCAAATTTTCGATATTCCGGATGTATTTTAACCAAGGTTTTTCCTTGAGCATCTCTTGCAAGCGAAATTGAGTTTCGTCCGTTGAGGCGTTATCCACAACAATAACCTCGATGGTATCAAACTTAAGTGTCCTCTCTAATGACTCAATGCATACTCTTGTGAATTCCCATTTATTAAATACAGGAATTATAATTGCAAGCTGTGTACTTTTATTTAAAGAGTTTTTAAATGAGATATATCCATTCTTGGAGTCTTCCAGTCCCACAACCGAGTATTTTTCTGTGTCCCTATCCAATAGTGAGAAATACGAAGAATATGTTGCATCAGAAGCATGCAGACAAATAAGCGGTTCAATAACTCCAACTTTTTTATGCATTACTTTTGTGATGACATTGTTAATATATGCATCTTCACCAATGTAAAAACTTATATCTTCAATTTTCTCAGGCACAATTCTCCTTATAATGGGGCCATGCCCAATTGCACACCAACCTCCCGCTGAGCCTTCAAGAACTTTTTTATCTCCTCGATAATCCAAGTTATAATTTTCAATACTTGGCCGAGCTCCTGAAGTCAATTCGTTTTGCACAACATTTAAAGAGAGATATTCATAATCCTTATAAAACTCTAAATACTCAATCATCTTTTTATCAAATGCTTCAGGAAATTGAAGCACATCGTCATCAACAGTTATAACATACTTTCCTTTTGTTTTTGCATACAAAGAAAAATATAGCTGAACACCCTCATTTTTCTCTGAAACAACTATTTTATTAAAATAAAACTGCTTTACAACCTCCAGAGTATCAGAGTCCGGTTGGTTCAAGCCAATAATAATCTCAAAATCCGATTTATAATAAAGTTTGCTAAACAACTCTGTTAAACAGAGAAAAAGCATTTCGGATCTCTTCCAAGTAATGATAACTATTGACAATATTGGAGCACTTTTTGCTAGAAGAGATTTTCTCAAACTTTGAGCCCAATGAGTGAGCGCCGGTGATGAAATATATAAGGACCTTAGTTGATTCCGGTAAAGAATATAGTTTACCGAAAACAATCCGCTTAACACATTATTCTGACGGTGGTCGTCTTTCCACTCTCTATACGCAGCTTCAAATTCTGATTCTTGTGAATACTCTGTGCGATAAGTTACTGGGTTAATAACTGCGGCCTTA
>CALKUG010000271.1 GCA_937996765.1 uncultured Ignavibacteria bacterium | reverse complement strand
ACCAAACCATAATACTTTGAAATTATTTCAAAGTAACTTTAGCACCGGCTTCTTCAAGTTTTTTCTTTAATGCTTCTGCTTCATCTTTTGATGCTGCTTCTTTTACAACTTTAGGAGCACCTTCGACGAGGTCTTTAGCTTCTTTTAAGCCCAAGCCTGTAACTTCGCGAACTACTTTAATTACATTAAGTTTTTGTGCACCTGCATCAGTCAACTCAACATCAAATTCAGTTTTTTCTTCAACTGCCTCAGCCGCTGCGGCTGCAGGAGCAGCTGCCATCATCATTGGTGCGGCTGCTGTTACACCGAATTTATCTTCAAGTGCTTTTTTCAATTCTGCTGCATCTGCAAGCGTGAGGTTACTGATTTTTTCTACGAGTTCATCAATAATAGCTGACATTGTCTATTTCTCCAAATAAAAAATTGTTTACAAATAAAATATTGAAGCTGCACAATACTATGCAGCGCGTTTTTTTGCGGCTTCCTCAATAACCGATGCAAGATCACGCATAACGGCATTGATTGAACCGACGATACCGGAAATCGGAGCTTCCAAACTGCCGAGAATTCCCGCAATAAGTTCCGGACGCGTTGGCAATGATGCAACGAGTGCCAGTTTTGAACCATCGTATAATTGCTTTTCGATAACTGCGGCTTTTACCTGTAGCTTATCATTTTTCTTCGTAAAATCCTTTAGAATTTTTGCCGGTGCAATGGGATCTTCATAACCAATAGCTATGCCGGTTTGTCCTTTCAAATATGAATCGGGGATATTATATCCGCCAACAGCTTCAAAAGCACGCTTGATAAGCGTGTTTTTGGCAACTCTATATTTGACCTGACCTTTTCTAAATTCAGCACGTAGATCGCGTTCCTCTTTTACAGAAACACGATTAAAATTAAGGAGGTAAATTCCTTGTGCATCTTTAAGCAGTTCTACAAGTTCCGCTACCGTTTCCTGTTTTTGCTGTTTCGTCACCATACTGCTTTTTTCCTGTTTATATATATTGTATCGTAAATGTACCAATCAGTAGATACTGATGGTAGAAGCGTACATAATACGATAGGTGCATAATAGCCGATTTAAAATAAAATATTAGTCGTGCGCAATTGATTGATCATTAACTGTAACCCCAGTACCCATTGTGGAACTGAAGGCAACGCCTCGCACATACTTGCCTTTGGAAGTTTGTGGTTTAGCACGAACAACACTTTGAAAGAACGCATGAATATTATCGGAAAGTTGCTCAGAAGAGAAAGAGCATTTTCCAACGGAAGCATGAACATTGCCTTGTTTATCAACGCGGTATTCAATTTTACCGGCTTTGATTTCCTTAACAGCTTTGCCCACATCAAATGTCACTGTACCACTCTTGGGGTTAGGCATAAGACCACGTGGTCCAAGAATACGACCAAGTTTTCCGACTTCACCCATAACATCGGGTGTTGCAATAATAACATCAATGTCTGCCCATCCGCCTTGAAGTTTTTCGATAAACTCTTCAAAACCTGCATAATCCGCCCCTGCGGCTGCACCTTCTTGTGCTTTTGGACCTTTTGCCAGTACTAAGACGCGTACTGTTTTACCGGTTCCATGTGGCAAACTGACTGTTCCGCGTACCAATTGGTCGGCTTTACGAGGATCAACCCCCAATCGTACTGCAATTTCAAAGGATTCATCAAATTTTGCAGTAGCATTTTTTTTGACTAATGCTATGGCATCACCCAATGCGTATGTTGCTTTTGCATCATAGGACTTGACAAGTGCGCGGTAGCGTTTTCCGTGACGTTTCATAATCAATAATAAAAATTTTGCGTTAGTAAGTTTTTGATTTACAATAGATTAATCGCAGGTAACACCCATGCTTCGTGCTGTGCCTTTAATAAGGCTCTTTGCACTATCCATAGTGTGGCAATTAAGATCATTCATTTTTTTCTTAGCAATTTCCTCAAGCGTTGCATTCGATAAATGACCTACCTTAACACGGTTTGGCTCTGCTGAACCGCTTTGTAAGCCAAGAGCTTTCATAATTAAAATCGCTGCCGGTGGTGCCTTAAGTTCAAAGGTAAATGATTTATCGGAGTAATATGTGATTACTGCCGGAATAATAGTATCACCTTCTTTTGCTGTCCGTGCATTAAACTGCTTGACAAACTCCATACCTGCAAGACCGCGCTGACCGAATGCCGGACCGACGGGGGGTGCCATAGTTGCTGCACCGGCTTTTAACTGAAGTTTGAATGAGCCAATAACTTTTTTTGCCATTGTACATCGTAAATATTATGTGATCAAATTTATGTTTTTGTTTAATGGTTTTCCATTTCAACTTGACCGAAATCAAGCTCTACCGGCGTTTTGCGTCCCAATATCCCCACTTCTACCTTAAGCTTTTGCTTTTCATTATTTACTTCTTTGACTGTTCCTGAGAAGTTAGCAAAAGGTCCTTCGATAACTTTTACCGGATCACCAACATTGAATGCTGTTTCTATAGTTGAAATATGTTTCCGCTCTTCTACCCTGCCAAGTATGCGATCAACTTCATCTTTTTGAAGTGGCGTAGGCTCTGATTTTGTGCCGACAAACCCTACAACTGCAGGCGTATGAACGATTATCTCTTTGACCCTTTTGTTCATAATCATTTCTACGAGAACGTAACCGGGTAAAAAATTCTTAACCCGTGTGCGCCTTTTACCATTGCGAACCTCGAAAACAGTTTCATAAGGTATGACGATATTTACGGTTTCGGGGTCTATGTTATTTCTTTTGAGTTCAAGCTCAATAGCACTTTTTACTTTAGTTTCATGACTTGTAAAGGTGCGTAAAACATACCATTTTGGTAATTCACCCACTACCGTTTCATGAGATTTGTCTGTATATTGTTCACTCATGGATTTGTGTGCATTGAGATGGTAAATAAACGAAATGGATAATTGTGGTTAGCTCGTGGGACGATTAAAAGATTGTTTTGTTCACGAAAGCCATGGCAATATCAATCACCCATACAAATAATGTCAAAATTGCGCATGTTGTTATTACAACAACTGTGGATTCAGACAATTGTTGCTTTGTTGGCCAAGAGACTTTTTTCATCTCTTTTGTCACATCTGCTATTGTTGATTTTATGGAAGCAATCATGTTTCGATCCGAATCGTTTTTGTGCTAAATTTTTGTGATTAAGAATGCCGCATTTGTCGTATCTGTGCACGGGCGGAGGGACTCGAACCCCCAACCTGCGGTTTTGGAGACCGCTGCTCTACCAATTGAGCCACACCCGTAAACATTAACTCCTGTAGAGCTGATGATCGGGATTGAACCGACGACCTCTTCCTTACCAAGGAAGTGCTCTACCACTGAGCTACATCAGCGTTTTATCCGTCATAGTTTCAATCTTCATCCTTAGACAAGGATTACAACCTGTGACTTTTCCCCAACTTGATTCTTTCACTTTGTATCGTAGAGCGGGAGACGAGACTCGAACTCGCGACCAACAGCTTGGAAGGCTGTGACTCT
>CALKUG010000270.1 GCA_937996765.1 uncultured Ignavibacteria bacterium | reverse complement strand
TTGCTCATAGCATAAGCACCAATAACCAACACATTTTGATAGCGGTTATCGGCAATGATAAATTTGGAAGCTGTATCGAGGGCTGTTACAAAACCCGCGCATGCTGTGTTTAAATCGAAAGTACCGGCATTAACCGCACCTATACGAAATTGTAGAACCGAGGCAGTAGAAGGGGATATGTATTCAGGTGTATCTGTTGCAACAATAATCAGATTGAGTTTATCTGCGGTTATGCCTGCATCTGCAAGGGCGGCTACAGCAGCATGTTCACAGAGGTCTGCCGTTGATTCGTTTTCAGAACACCAACGTCTTTCCTTAATATTTACATTAGTTTCAAGCCATGTGCTCACGTCTTCTTTTAACAATTCATCAAAATAACTGTTAGGTACAACTTTAGCAGGCGCAAACATTCCAATTCCGCTGATAACAGCAGTTCTTTTCATCATAGTGTAACTCCGCCATCAACACTCAGTACTGTACCGTTAATATAAGCAGCTTCATCCGAAGCTAAGAATAAATAGGAGTAGGCAATCTCAATCGGTTTACCCAAACGTTTTACTGGAGTTTTCTCTTCCATCATCGCAATAACTTTCTCCGGCATTGCCTTCACCATTTCGGTCTCAATAAAACCGGGAGCAACTGCATTAACGGTTATTCCTTTTTTGCCAAGTTCTTTTGCGAGTGTTTTTGTTATGCCAATAACACCGGCTTTGGTTGCGGCATAATTGGTTTGGCCAAAATTACCATAGAGTCCAACTACTGATGAGGTGTTTATCACTCTTCCAAAACCATGTTCAACCATATTAGGTGTAATAACCGAGCAGCAATTGAAAACACCTGTTAAATTAACTGCTATTACTGCTGCCCATTGATCCGGAGTCATTTTAGCAATTGTAGCATCCTTTGTTATACCGGCATTGTTAATCAGTATATCAATTTTTCCAAAATTCTCAAGAGTAGTGTATGTTGCTTGCGAAACTTCAGAATAATCGGCAACATTAACTTTCTGAAATATGGTTTTATATCCCTGCTGATTTAATTGTTCTGAGAGTTCGAGCCCTTGTTCAGAAGCCATATCCCATATTGCCACGGAACAACCCTCGGATGCAAATAACTCAACAGCGGCTTTACCAATGCCCTGAGCTCCTCCGGTTATAACTGCTACTTTTCCTTCTAAGCGTTTCATTAAATCTATGCTTTCCGATTATTTGTTAATTTTTCTAATTCTTTGTCCCACTCCTCCAAAAACAACATATAATGTTTAATCATGAGCGAATAAAAAGAGTGCATTTGATTAAGACGGGGGGGGAGATGTTGAGTGTCAGGTGACGAGGGGATGTTTTCTAAAAGTTCTTCGGCTATGCGTTTGTTTTTTTTGATGAGATTAAAATGGTTTCTAAAAGCTTGTTCAAATAAGTCGGGCATTTTTTCATAGTAATCTTTTCGAGTGCCGGGTAGCCATACTTTTCTGATTAACCCTTTATCCGCTAAGCGCCGCATGATTTGACTAACAGGACCCTTGCTGCGCTTTAAATCCTTGCAAATGTCGTCCAGCGAAATGGGCTTGTTGTAAAACAACATTAAAGCAACAATGTGACCCATAAGTTTATTGAGTCCGAATGCTTTATATGCATCGCCGTATGTTTGTATAAGATGTGATTTAAATCGTTCAGGGTTCATATTTAACTTTTGAAATATTTCAAACGCTGAAAAAATAGGTTGTTTTAAGTTTAAAGTCAACAAAAATCTTTCTATCGTTACAAATAGTTGAAAATATTCGATACATTTGCACTTTAATAGTTTAAAAAATGTATGCTCACCGCTCGGAGTAACAATGAGTGCAGATGAACCCACAACTCTGAATTCAGGAGGAAACGACGATAGGGAACAGAAAAGTAATCTTTCTGATAATTCTCTTGGTAGTGGTACATCAATTGAAAGCTACAGAGGACTTTTTGATACTTTTACCGATTGTGTTATGGTTCTGAATGGCGAGGGGGAGATAATCTATCGAAACACATCAATTCAAAGACACCTCACTTCAAACAATACTGATGATTTTTACAGCTTGCTCGCGAAAGAGGATTCGGATTTAATTCGCAATAATTGCGAAAAGATTTTGGAGCAGAATAAAACAATACGCTGCGATATAGAAATTAAAACACAATCCGAGCCAGTGTACTGTGAGTTTGTGTTCAACATTCTTTCTAAACAAGATAAATTTATTCTACTCATTGGCAGAGATGTAACCGAGTACAAAAAATCTATTTTTATGGGAAGTATCATGTACAAGATTACTCAAGTTTCAAACTTGAGTACCAATATTCTTGAGTTAATGCAGGGTGTACATAACATTCTCAAAGATTATATCCATGCCAAGAACCTCTACTTAGCCATTTACAACAGAGAGAACGAAACAATTTCCTTCCCGTATTTTTCTGACGAAAACTATTATGGAGGTGTGCAGACCCATGCGGAACGCAGCTGGGGAGCAGGTGCTACTGAGTACGTAATTCTCCGAGGAGAAATGATTCTTCTTACTAAAAGTGAATTATTAGATTTAGAAAAAGAAGGAATACTTTCGATTATTGGACCTTTACCATTTATTTGGTTGTCGGTACCTATTTTTAATAAAGTTACTGATGTTATTGGCGTAATTACCATTCAGCATTACACGGATGATGTTGTTTATTCCCAAAGGGATAAGGAAATTCTCCAATTTGTTTCGGTTCAAATTGCAAGTGCTATAGAACGTCTTACAATTGAAGAAAATCTCAAAAAAGCAGAACATGAATACAAACAGCTCTTTGATAGCAATCCCGATCCTTTGTTTATTATTTCATCGGTGTACAAAAATGCAAATGCACAAGCCTTAGAATTATTCAAGTGCAATCTGGATCAATTAAAAGGAAAATTACCTTCCGATTTCTCACCCAAGTATCAACCGGATGGAAAGCTTTCCGTTGAGAAACAAAATCTCATGATTGAAAAGGCAGTAAATGAGGGCTTTAATGAGTTTACCTGGAAGCATAAAACTTTGGAAGGAGACATTATTGATTGTGAGGTGAGGTTAAATTTAATCGCAATTAACAATGAAAAGATTCTCTTAGCTTGGGTGAGGGATACAACTGAAAAGCAACGCAGTGAACTTGTTCAAAAAGCATTATATAAGGTTTCGGAAGCAGCTAATTCTACTGCCAATATACAGGCATTGTTTGAGGCCATTCATGTCATAATACAATCTTTAATGCCTGCAGATAATTTTTACATCGCACTTTATCATGATGAAAGAAAAACTTTATCCTTCCCCTACTTTGTTGATGAAATAGATGACTTGCCAGAAGAGGGTGAAGTTGCCATGGGTAAAGGGCTCACTGAGTACATTATCCGAAAAGGCATAGACCAAATTATTGACAAACACAAAGATTTAGAATTAAGAGCTTTAGGTGAAACAAACTTGGTTGGTGTTCCTTCAGCAAGTTGGATGGGTATTGTACTCAAGATTGATGGGAAAATAATTGGGGCTATGGTGCTTCAAGATTACAACGATTCCAAGGCATACAACGAGAAAGACCTTGAACTTCTGATATTTATTTCAGAACAAATAGCTCAGGCGATTGAACGTAAACGTTATTCAGAAGAGCTTGCGAAGAATAAGCAGTTACTTGAAGAGAGAGCGAATTCTTTGAGGCAATTAAACTCAACAAAAGATAAGTTCTTTTCTATTATTGCGCATGACTTAAAAAGCCCTTTTACAGCACTACTTGGTTTATCAGAATATTTGGCAGAAGATTCTGACGATCTCGAACCTGGTGAAATAGTTGAATACGCAAACGGAATTTATACTTCAGCAAAAAATATCTATGGATTATTAGAGAATTTGTTGGAATGGTCCAGAATACAAACAGGACGCTTTGAAATAGTACCTACACGATTCGACCTCTATAAGCTGACGCATTCTATTGTTCAACTTTTCCATTCCAATCTCAACAAAAAACAAATTGAATTATCTGTGAAAGTATCACCTGAGCAATATGTTTATGCTGATATTAATGCTACCAGTACAACAATGAGGAATCTACTTTCTAATGCAATTAAGTTCACACGAGTTGGTGGCAAGGTGGAAATACTTGGTGTGATAGAAGGTACAATGTTGAAAATCAAAATTAAAGATAATGGTGTTGGTATTCCGGAAGAAACTATAAAAAATTTATTCCGTCTCGATGTGCAAACTTCAACTCTTGGAACCAATAACGAAAAGGGGACCGGTATTGGTCTAATTCTTTGTAAAGAATTTGTTGAACGGAATGCAGGGGAGTTTTTTGTGGAATCATTTGTTGGTGTTGGCACAACCTTTTCATTCACAATTCCTACTATGTAATGGAATCGTTGGAAAATGATTTTATAAACAGCTTTTTAAGGGAAATTGATTCCTGTAAACTTCTAACCGAATATATTCAAAAAGACCTCGAAAATCCCCATTTTATTCAATCAGACAAATCTATAAATCTTTTAGCTATCGGGAAAGCCGCATTTGCAATGGCCTCGGCAATCGAACAAATATTCCAAAGTAGTATTAAAGATGTGCTTATTGTAACTAAGCTCATTGGAGATGGAAAGGACTTTCAAAACACCACAAATAAAAGAATAATATTTGCGGGTCACCCAATACCTGATGAAAGAAGTTATGAAGCAGGTGAGCAAGTGATTGAGTTTGTGAACAATGCCCAAAAAGCAGATGAACTTCTCATTGTTTGTATATCAGGTGGTGCAAGTGCTTTAGTTGAGAGTGCTTTGCTCGGAAAAGAAAAATCCCTTCTTGAAAAATCAACTGATATATTACTGAGGAGCAACGCATCCATTTATGAAATTAATACTCTGCGTACCTTATTCTCAGTTATCAAAGGGGGTGGATTGGCTCAGCTGATAAAATATCCCTCCAATACTATGGTGTATGTCTTATCCGATGTAATTGGTAATCAAATTAGCACCATTGCTTCAGGTCCGTTTAAATATTCTCCAATTACCTCCGAAGATATCTATCTACTCATTGAGAAATACAAATTACCTATTGATCGAGCAAACGTTGCAAACCTAATTTCATACAGAGCGAAGTATCTTGATGCTGCTATCAATCATCATATTGTTGCAGATAACTCGTTTGCAACGGCAAAATTATTCGAAATTGTACAAAGCAAGTTCCAAGGATATAAAGGAATTGTATTTGATGAACCATTCCAGTGTAATGTTACAGAGTTAGTTGATAAGATAATGCATATTTGTGATGAGATGCATAAAAGTGAGAAGCCGTGGTTTCTGATTCTTGGTGGCGAAAGTACGGTTACACAAACAGGAAATGGCAGAGGAGGAAGAAACACTGAACTTATAGCTCGGCTTTTATTGGCTTATTCAACGTTGCAAAGTATAAAAACACCATCAATCTACGCAATAGCAACCGATGGTAACGATGGGAACTCAAATAGCGGTGGTGCGTATTTGGATGAGAAGTTGATTTACAGAGTGAAATCTAATAAGCAGTTAATCCAAGAACTTGAAAAATCTATTTCCGAAAGTGATACTGCCACATTCCTATTGCACGAAGGTTTCTTGTTACAGGAAAAACAGACCAATACAAATTTGCTTGATTGTGTTCTCATTATTCAGCATTAGCCGGTCATTGCGTTTAGCAACAAAAATCCCGAAGCAACAATAAGTATAACCCCAATAGATTTTAATATCAAATTCTTTTCAGCAAATATATTACCACCAACCACAGTAGAAATTAACACTGAAATTCTTTTAACGGCTAACACCAATGCTGCCGGTGCAAGTGCAATTGCAGCGAACTGTGTATAGCGATACAAAACAGTAAATATACCAATGAGCAATAATAGATATAGCTGGGGCTTTGTTACTTCGAATACTTTTTTTAGTGAATGCCTTTTAAGTATAAGCATTGCACCAAAAAACGGCAACGAAAACAATTGCATATAAAAGAGATAAGATGTTACGGGAATCTTGATATGCGAAAGGAAGTACCTATCAACAACGGCGGATAAGGAAAAAAGTGCAAGTGCTGCAAATATTGGGTAAATAGATTTATCAGAAAGCACATTACGAAACAACAAGGTATTCATAATATCTTCAACCGATTTCATTTCAACAAGATAAGCCCCAATCAACATCCCAATCAATCCGACCCACTGGAGAGCGGCGAGATTTTCATTCAAAATAACAATGGAAGAAAGGGCAACTATGGCAGGTGTTAATGCAAGAATAGGTAGCGCCCTCGATATAGGAAGATTCTTGAGCCCAATCATAACTAACAAAAATGCCAAATTATTAATAATTGATTTAGCTATTAGTAGTAGTGTTGCCGATGTAGAAAGAGTGAGTAAAATATGATACTGAACAAAGGGTAAAAAGAGAGCAAAATTAACTATTGAAAGCAAAAAGCTAAAAACAAGAGGAGAAGAATAAGCCAACACTCTTTTTTGTGTAATTGCCGCCCCTGCCGAGGCAAAAGCAGAAAGTACGGCCAATCCTATCCAATCAATCATAAGTTAAAAGTAACCTTCATATAAAAACCTCGTGCTTCTTCAAACTTAATAAGTCCGCGGGTTGTTGTGAGATGAAGTTTATACTCTCTGTTAAATATATTGGTAACACCTGCACTAAATTGTAGTGATGATGAACCAAAATAAATTTCGGGTGACTGATAGTTAAAATTAAATATGGTGTAGCCACCTGTTTTTGTTTCGGTACCTGCTATTTGCTTCTGATCATCTTCTGCTCTTGCAGAAAAAATGTTTGTCCCTAAGTCTCGATTACTAAATTGTACAAAAAAGTTTGCCGATAGTGGGGGAATAGAGGGCAGATTTGATTTGTTGCCAATATCTTCGCCTCGGACATAGCTAACATTCGAACCTAAAATTAA
>CALKUG010000269.1 GCA_937996765.1 uncultured Ignavibacteria bacterium | reverse complement strand
AAAATCCTCGATGTTCGATAGCTACCTAATAACTCGTGCCGCTCAAGCATCTGATTTTTATGAACAACGTAAAAATGATTTGTTTATTGAGGGAAACACTCCTGTACGCTTACAACTGCCGCTAGATTATTTTGTTCACATACTGGAAGAACTTATTGATAACTCCTTCAGATATTCGGAGGTCGGCTCAGTAGTTAAAGTTTTGATCAGTGAGAATGAAACAACCTCCACAATTACAATTAGAGATTACGGCAGAGGAATGTCAGAGCAGCAAATTCAAAACATTGGAGAGTTTTCTCAACTCGAACGTTCTAAATTTGAACAACAAGGTTTAGGGTTAGGCCTTGCGATTGCAAAGTTATTTTGCGATTTATTCTCATTGAAATTGAATATAAAAAGTGAAGTATTAAAAGGCACAACTATCACCATCTCTTAATCATCACCACCTTCATTTTCTGAGCCCGAGGTATGACATTTTACGCAGTTGGAGATGTCGTAAATTCCTTCTTCCGAATGCTTCCGAATCATTTTCTGTTCGTTATGTTCATGACAATTCATACATGAATAGACTTTATAGTTACCTTTTTGTGTATGGCAGTTTTGGCATGTTTGAGGGTGATTTGAATCGAATTGAAAAATATGATTATGACCGGATATGGCACTATTCCATGATTCTACTGTGTGGCAAGAGGAACAATCTTGGGTTATTTGAGAATGGTAATCATCAGTCGGTTTTGTATGGCAACTCGAACAATTCAAAAGTTGATCTTGAGATAAAGATGAATGGTTAAATGTTGCATAAGTAAAATTTATCGTTTGATGGCAGACACCACAATCTGTAGCCTTTGAGTGCATTTCGTTTTTTGGTTTATCCTCAGTATGGCAAGAAATGCAATCAGATTTGACCCGCGGTATAAGTAAATCGTGGGAAAATTTCTTTTTTTCGCTGTGAACACTAACCCCGTTATGCTCAGAATGACAAGTAATGCAATCCATTCCTTCAAGATTTTTATGGAGATGATTTACTCTCATTGATTTACCCGGGAGCAGACCAGCAGTTATGAAATTCCCTTTTTTTTCAGAATGACATACGGAACAATTTTCGCTCTGTACTCCTGTTAATGGAGAGTGACATTGAGAACAATTATTGCTAAGATTATTGTGGGCAGATGCAAGCCTTCCAGGAGAAATAGTATGCTCGGGGAAAAAATAGACAGAAATCCAAATTAACAAAGCAATCCCACCGTAAAAAGCTTTTTTTAGCATTATTATTACCAATTCCAGTAAAAAAGAATTGTTAAGATGTGGGCAGATGCAAGTAATATAAATACTACCACAAAAGGAATATGGATAACTCTCCAGCGACTCATAATGCTAACCATTGTTGACTCCCAGAAAATTAGTTGCTCTATATTTTCAGGGGTTTCCTTAAGTTCCTTTAATTCTTTTTCTTTTGATTTCAGTTGTTCCCTAACAGTTTTTAATAGATACTTGCCAACATGCCCTGAAGCTACCACCACTAATAGGGCAAAGGTAGCTACCCAGGGGAGAAAAGCATTAAAATGAATACCTGAATGAACAACTATTAGTACGCCTCCTATCCATCCGAGAACCTCATGTAATTTCAACATTTGTTTGGGTTTATATTCTGTAACCATTCCTTTTTTTCGCAATGAGTATAAGAATGTTAATAGGATTAAGATAGTGCCCAAGATTCCGAGGTATCTTCCAACAGAATCAAAGTGAAAAGTATGTAGTAAAAAATCAATGAAAATTGATGAAAGGATTAAAGTAGTGTAGGAGAAAATGAGAGTTAGAGTTTGTTTCATACCATTATTGCATAGTTAGAAAAAAAAGACAGGTTGGGGATGGCAACCTGTCTTTGAATCACCTGCAGATGACA
>CALKUG010000268.1 GCA_937996765.1 uncultured Ignavibacteria bacterium | reverse complement strand
CCAATCCAATTTTTAAAGGTTTCATAATTGAATGTCATTTCCTGTTAACAATTTGTAAACCTCTAAATATTTTTGTTTCGTTCCTTCAATAACAGATTCAGGCAACAAAGGTGCCGGTGGACGTTTATTGAAATTTATTGATGTTGGATAATCACGAACAAATTGTTTATCAAAACTTTTTTGCGAGCGACCAACTTCATACTCATTTAAGTCCCAAAAACGTGAACTATCCGGTGTTAGTAGTTCATCAATTAAAATAATCTCACCACCATCGGTTATACCAAATTCCATTTTAGTATCAGCCAATATTATATCCCTTTCGAGAGCATATTCCGAACACCTATTAAAAACCGAAATTGCTGCAGATTCAACTTTTTCAAAAACTTCGTGACCCATAATCTTGCGTGCTTTTTCCACAGTGATGTTTTCATCATGATCACCAATATCTGCTTTGGTCGAAGGAGTGAATATCGGATGGGGCAATTTTTCGGATTCTCTTAACCCTTTGGGTAGCTCAATTCCTGAAATACATCCTGTTTGCTGGTAATCATTCCATCCTGTTCCTGATATATAACCTCTAACAATACATTCAACGGGTATTACTTGAGATTTTTTAACCAAAACCGCTCTGCCTTGCAATATAGGTTTGTGTTTAACAAACTCATTTGGGAAATCATCAACAGTATCGGAAATAATGTGGTTTGCAATAATATCTTTTGTTTTTTCGAACCAAAAATTCGAGATCGAAGTAAGAATTTTCCCTTTGTCGGGAATGCCCTGTTCCATTATAACATCAAAAGCAGAGAGTCTGTCACTTGCCACAAGAACAAGGTTCTCACCTGCATCATATAAATCTCTCACCTTTCCGCTGCGCAGTTTTAAGCAGCCGGAGAGTTGTGTTTCCGTAATTGCTGTATTCATTGAGGATGTATGCTCTTTTAGAATTTAGAAATTTGTAAAATCGACATCATAAATTTACGTAAATATCGAATCTACCCGTTGGTAAAGTTCCGATATTTTTTCTTCTACAACCGTTTTAATTTGATCCTCCCTTTCGTTACGACTTTCTTTTACTTTATCAATTTCTCTTTCTTTTTGCTTTAATCTGTCGTCATAAGTCTTTAAAAGAGTATCGATCTTTCCGTTATACTCTTTTATTAGTTTTTCTTGTTCCTCATTTTTTTGCTTTTTTGCTCTCTCCAGCTTACCTGCAATTGATTTCTTTTTTTGTTTTTTCTGGCGAATAACGGTAGTTGCAATAAGTGCCGACATTACAGTTCCCATCATATACACAACAATACCTACTATTACTCCATAAAACAAACCGGTGCGAAGAAACGCATTAAACGATTTGTTCTGTCCAACACTAAATGCACCGATAACTCCACCGACAAAAACCATAACTATAGAAATTATCAGATTGTTAGTCATTGCATTCTTAAATGTATCACTTGGGTTATATTCCGAGTTGGAATCAACCGAATCATATTCCTTTTCGTAAGATTTAAGCAAAAAGAGAGATTTTTGTTCTGCCTTCTTTTTTATTTCTTCAAAACTTAGTTCAAATCGTTTCGTAGCTTTTTCACGATCGATTTTTATCATATCAATATCTTGTTCAGTATCTTTAACGTAAGAATCAAAATTTTCTAACTCATCTCGAATCATACGCGTATTGCTTTGTTTGATTTGGTCTTTAAGCGATTGAACCATTTCCCTAAACAACACAATTACTTCATCAGCTATAATAGGCATAAAACTGCTTCTATTGTTTTTAAACCGTTCAAAATACTGCTCTAAAAAAGCTAAACGATTTTTTATACCTGCGTCATAGTATTCATTGAGGTGCAAATCGGAAAAATTTTGAATCCAGACAGGAATTCTATCAAAAGTATGTGTATCCTGCGACCTTTGATTACTGATCATGCTTCTAATTTCCGGACCCAACTCAATAAACTCAGGATACTTAAATAACGAATATGATACCGAGTTATCAAGTAAGAAATAAATTAAGTTTACCATGTTATGTCTGAGAGCATACTTGAATCGCAGAATATCAAATGCTACAATGGAATTAACCAAATCTAAAGCTCTGTTGTTATTACCCCTCTTAATTTCGAGCAAAGCAGAATAAAAATATGCAGTTACCGGACGGGAGCCTACAGGGGCACATTCGTTAAAAACTTTTAGTGCTGTATCATATTCTCCAAATTTGTAGTAAACAAAAGCTTCGTAAAGAGAAATGTAATAAAGAAATTTTTCTTTTAATTTAGCCTCAGGAGCTCCATTGGCAAAACAATCTCTGGCTTCTGCTATTGCCTTTAAGGCGTTCGTTTTATTCCGTAATTTTTCATCGTAACTAAAAATTACTGCAACCATTAACGATTTAAGGAAATTATCATTTTTTTGGTCGCGCTCAATTACTTTTAAAGTAGAAAGTCCATAATACTCCCTATCCTTGGGTATTTTGGAAGTAGCCCACTTTACATACAGTTTTTTGATTTCTGAAGTATTGTCATTAAAAACGCCTTTAAATTTTCTGTTAGCTCTTAACCAATCATCATAACGTTTAAAATCGGGAGTGTATGCACTTGGGAAATGAACAACTGTTTCCTCTGAAAGGAAAAATTCATTAATATCATCGGGGATGGGAAAACCATAATAAATGGCTAATGATGTGAAAAAATCCTGATACGAAACTGTGCGTTCAACATATGAAGCAAACAACTCTTTTCCAAGTTGCTTGAACTGCGAACGCTTCAGCTCTGAAGCTAATTCATTCTGAAGTTTATCGGAATAATCGGATTTTTCATCAATTTCTATCATTGTCTAACTTTAGTATGATTTTAAAAAACCTATTTCAGTTGTCCGCGTCTTTCAAGTTCTACACGTATCATTACCGATTCTGCCAAAAACTGACCGACCTTCGGGTGCAGACCAAGAGTTCGAGCTAAATTCTGCATTTCGTATATAGGGTCACGTCGAAGATTATCGAGCAATCTTTGACATAAAACCTCATCATCAGGTAATTGAATTTCTACTTTTTCATTGCCAAAATTTACTAATCCTGTACCTGACCAGTGACCAAGTGCAGTTATATCATGTTTTTCAATTGTTATTCCAGCCCAAAATTCACGCATCTCGTTGTTGAGATAGATATCATCTAAAATTAAAAAACCTTGATAACCCTTGTTTATTAAGTGATTTAAAAATTCTCTTTCGAAAATACCGTCATGGGTTGTATCAAGTAAAATTATTGAGGCATCTAATAATCTTTTGTCATCTAACACATTACCGATATTTAGTTCTATGTTAGGAGCATCGAGTATTTTACTTTGTGCATAAACATCGTAACTTACAATCTTATTTGATGGATTATATGCAAGTGCCAAAGCTGAGCCACCGTGGTGAGTTCCAACATCAAAAATAATTTTGCCAAAGAACTTTGAAACCATATAAGCTAATAGCTTGTAATGCTCCCCGTGAGGATACGCCACAAATTTCTTTACATGCTCGCTATCGGTTTGGTCTAACAGTGGCAACAAATTCATGTTGTTCACTTCTTTGTAATCAAGTTTCATAATTCGTAATTATTTTGATTGAATATTTAAAATAGCAAACAAGTCAATAAAATGACAATATTATTTAACAATTATTTGAGGAAGTATTATAAATGATTCAGTTCTTCGAAAAAGCACTTTGGTGGTCTCGTTTAATTATAATTGTTCCCGTAATTAGTAGTATCATTGCCGCTGTAGTACTTATTCTATTAGGTAGCTACAAAATGTTTTCTGTTGTTTATGAAATTGGAATTATTGTTGCCGACCCCCATTCTTTTAAGAGTGTCTATAAAGATATTATAAGCAATATAATCACTTCTGTAGATGTTTTTTTGATAGCTACAGTTCTAATAATCTTTGCTCTCGGACTTTATGAATTATTTATTTCAAAAATTGATGTTGCTGAAAACGATAAAAAATC
>CALKUG010000267.1 GCA_937996765.1 uncultured Ignavibacteria bacterium | reverse complement strand
GTATCGTAAACTCCGACTGGTTTGTAACCAATGGCGGTGACGGATTCTGGACAGCTATAGATCCTGAAAATCCAAACATTGTTTATGCCGAAGCACAATACGGTAACATGGTTCGTTACGATAGAGCTTCGGGTGAAAGCATTTTTATTCGTCCTGAGCCAAGAAAAGATGAACTTACCTATCGTTGGAACTGGAACACTCCACTGTTTATTAGTCCTCACAACAATAAACGTCTCTATGTTGCGGCAAACAAAGTATTTCGTTCCGAGAGCAGAGGCGATTCGTGGGAAGTAATTAGTGAAGACTTAACCCGAAACATGGACCGCAATACATTTGCTGTAATGGGTAAATATTGGAGTAGTGATGCTGTAGAAAAAGATGCTTCTACATCACTCTACGGAACAATTATTTCAATGGCTGAGTCTCCTGTTAAAGAGAATCTGCTGTATGCAGGTACTGATGATGGAGTAATTCAGATTTCGGAAGATGCTAAAACTTGGAGAAAGGTTGAATCATTCCCCGACGTTCCTGAATATACCTACGTTAGCGATATTCTCCCATCACGATTTGATGAGAACGTTGTGTATGCTTCATTTGATAACATACTCCGCGATGATTTTAAACCTTACGTTCTCAAAAGCACGGATAAAGGTAAATCTTGGAAATCAATTGCAAGTAATCTGCCTGTAAACGGAACAGTGCACAGCATAGAGCAGGATTTTGTAAACAAAGACCTTTTGTTTGTTGGCACAGAGTTCGGATTTTTCTTCACAGTAGATGGTGGAGAAAAGTGGGTGCAATTAAAATCGGGAATGCCGGATGTACCCGTGAGAGATATCGTTTTACAAAAACGTGATAATGATATTGTTGTTGCTACGTTTGGTCGTGGTTTCTACATTATAGATGACTATTCATCATTACGCAATATCACAAAAGCTTCGCTCGAACAGGAAGATGCGTTGTTCCCGGTGCGTGAGGGTTTGATGTATGTACCTTCTACCGGTAGATACGGGCAAGGGCACACGTATTACAAAGCTCCAAATCCTGAATTTGGTGTATCGTTTACCTACTACCTAAAGTCGGTTCCTAAAACGAAGAAACAGCTTCGCAAAGAGAAAGAAAAAGAATTGTTCGAGGCAGGTAAACCGATTCCTCAACTTA
>CALKUG010000266.1 GCA_937996765.1 uncultured Ignavibacteria bacterium | reverse complement strand
TGCATACCGTCAATCACTAAAGATCTAACGGTTACTGAGTTTTCGCCAATACCACCGGTGAATACCAAGGCATCAAGTCCGCCCATAGCGGCTGCATAAGCACCAATATATTTTTTGATTCTGTAGGTAAAAACTTCCAGAGCAATTTGTGCGCGTTTGTTTCCGGATTCAGCGGCAGTTTCTATCTCGCGCATATCGGAGCTCTCACCACTGATTCCAATTAAACCACTATGTTTATTTAGCAAGGTGCTTGCTTCCGAAAGCGAAAGGCCTTCTTTACCCATAACATACAAAATTACCGAGGTATCTATATCTCCGGAACGTGTACCCATTAATAAGCCTTCAAGAGGGGTAAATCCCATTGAGGTATCAACCGATATTCCGTTTTTAATTGCTGCTACACTACAACCATTGCCTAAATGCGCGGTAACAATTTTTAGTTCTGAGAGGGGCTTGCCCAATAATTTAGCAGCTTCTTCTGAAACAAATCTGTGGGATGTACCATGAAAACCGTATCTACGGATTTTATATCTGCGGTACAACTCATACGGTATTCCGTACAAATAGGCATAAGAAGGCATATGCGAGTGGAATGAAGTATCAAACACTGCAACTTCTGCTGCTTGCGGTAAAATACGCTGAGCAGCTTGAATACCACGGATGTTTGGAGGATTATGCAATGGGGCCAAATCTATATTATCGTGAAGAACTTTCATCACCTCATCGGTAATGAGCACGGAGCCTGTGAATGTTTCGCCTCCGTGAACCACACGATGCCCTACGGCTTCAATATCTTCTTTCGATTCAATAACACCGTGATTCTTCGAAAGCATAACAGCAAGCACATATTCGATTGCAGCGGTATGATCTAAAATTTCACCAACAATACGAATGTTGTCACCATCAATACGCCAGTGCGAAAGCACTGCTCCGCTCATTCCTATACGTTCCACTGAACCTTTTGCAAGGGCTGTTCGAGTTTCGGTATCAACAAACTGATATTTTATCGATGAACTTCCGCAGTTTAATACTAATACTCTCATTATTTACCAACTTCCTCATGAATGATTTTTCCGTTACGGTCGTATTTGTAAATACCCTCGCCCGTTTTGCGTCCCAACTTACGCTCGCGAACTAATTTACGGAGAAGTGGGCATGCACGATAACGAGGCTCACCAAGGGTTTTCCAGAGATTATCCATAAAGGAAAGCACTTCATCGAGTCCGAGCATATCTGCAAGTTCCAAAGGGCCATTCTTAAAATCAAACCCTAATTTCATTGCGGTATCTATATCACGAGCTGACGCAATTTCTTCGAGGAGAATGTACATTGCCTCGTTAATAAGGGGCACAATTCCACGGACAGTTACATATCCCGGATATTCATACACCTCAACGGCGGTTTTACCAATTCGTTCTGCAAACCAACGCACGGTTTTAACAGTCTCGTTGGAAGTATGTAAACACTTGATTAACTCCACTAAAGGAATTTTTGGAACGGGATTAAGAAAATGAACACCAATTACTTGATCGGGTCTATCTGTAGATTCAGCTAATTGTGTGAGCGATATAGTTGCGGTGTTGGAGATAAAAATAGCTTCAGGTTTAGCAATTTGTGTGAATTTCTTAAATACTTGCAATTTTGTATCAACCGATTCTTCTATTGCTTCCACAAAAAGGTCTGCATTTTTGAGATCGTTGTAATCGGTAGTCCAAGTTATTCTACTAAGAATCGCCTTTTTGTCTGAGGTGGTCATAGCCCAGCGGCTAATTTCCCTATCTATTGCCTCGTTTAATTCTTGTTTTGCGGTTGCGAGGAGGTCAGGTGTTTCTGCCAGAAGAATAACTTCAGTGCCTGCAGCAGCAATAGTATGCGCTATACCTTGACCAACAACCCCTGAACCAACAAGTGCCACTACCGATATAGCTTCCTTATCTTTTCGAAGCGCGGTGTTTGACATTAATTCGTCAAAACTCATTTCATTTTGCATGATAATCCAAGTCCAAAATTAACCAATTAAATAGGGCATACCCACGATAGAGCAATCGTTGGGGAAAAATCAGAATAGCCCTATACAAATGTACCAAAAAGCCGTCAGCGATGTATTAACTTTTGTTTATCATTTCTCGAAAAACAAAACTTTTGTACCATACACAAGCATAAAAACGGCAAATGCTTTTTTAAGAATAACAGGATTCATTGATACAGCACTTTTGGAAGCAAAATAGCTGCCAATGAGGAACGAGGCACTCATCACCAACGCAGCCTTGATATCAATAAAACCTTTATTGTAATAATTCATTACCGCAAGTATTCCGATTGGAGGCAGTAATAGGGCTAAAGAGGTTCCTTGTGCTTGTTGTTGGGAATAACCCAGGAACAGCATAAGAGCCGGAATCACAATAATTCCTCCTCCTATTCCCAAAAAACCGCTGAGAACTCCTGCTGCGAGCCCAATTAATAAAAGTATCAGTATTTCGTTCATGTTTTCCTTTTACTATCATTCACATAATTCTTAAATTTCATAACAAATTTACAGAAAATCTTGCTTTAGTAGTCAGATTGGGTAAAACTAACAGCAACTCGGAGTAGGGTTGCACATTCATCAACAGAATTTAAAGGTTACGAAGTATGTCAAAGCCGATAACAGTATATCTTCCTTACAACGGTGGGGAGCACACAGCGCAGTCCGTTAAAAGTTTTTTTGATTCAGGTATGGTAGAACGTGTTGTACTACTAACAACATCTGAGAGTGTTTCTACAATTGAGGGTTGCGACCTCTTAAAAGTTGATTCGCTTCAATCCACTTCAATGGTTAAAGCAATTGCCGACACCCATAACACACCATACGCAATGGTTTTAGTAAAAGACACATTAATCAATTTGGGACAGTTTGGTCTTGAAAGAATGGTTTTTGCTGCCGACACAACATCTGCAGGATGGGTTTATGCAGATTATTATGAAGTTAAAGCAGGTGAGTTACAAGCAGCACCCGTTATAGACTATCAATTGGGCAGTTTGCGCGATGATTTTAATTTTGGGTATTTAGTTCTTATTTCTCAAAAAGCTTTACAAACAGCCGCTGGTAAACTAACAGGCTCTTACAATTTTGCGGGACTTTACGATTTACGTCTTGCTGTAGCTCGCGATTTTTCTTTCGTAAGAGTGCCTGAGTACTTGTATAGCAGTGTTGAAACCGATTTAAGAAAATCGGGAGAAAAACAATTTGATTACGTTGACCCTAAAAACAGACAAGTTCAAATTGAAATGGAACTCGCTTGCACCGAACATCTAAAATTAATTGATGGCTACTTAAAGCCCGAATTTAAATCAATTGAATTTAATGCCGGCTCATTTGAATTTGAGGCATCAGTAATTATACCAATCAGAAACAGAATTAAAACTATTTCTGATGCTATTGAGTCGGTGCTTAAACAGAAAACATCGTTCAAGTTTAATTTAATTTTGGTTGATAACCACTCAACAGATGGAACAACTGATATTGTAAAAGCCGCAGCTGCAAAAGACAATCGTGTTGTAGTAATCATACCTGACCGCAAAGATTTAGGTATTGGTGGATGCTGGAACTTAGCGGTTCAATCTGAGCATTGTGGCAAGTTTGCTGTTCAGCTTGATAGCGATGATTTATACAGTGACGAGAATACATTGCAAACTATGGTGGATGCTTTTTACGAGCAGCAGTGTGCCATGGTTGTTGGAACATATCAAATGACCAATGTTAATCTCGAAGAAATTCCTCCAGGAATTATAGATCACAAAGAATGGACTCCTGAGAATGGACGGAACAACGCATTGCGTATAAACGGACTTGGTGCCCCCCGTGCATTTTATACTCCTGTTCTTCGCAGCATAAAAGTTCCAAATACAAGTTATGGCGAAGATTATGCACTTGGCATAACCATTTCACGCGAGTACCAAATAGGCAGAGTTTATCACCCCGTTTATTTGTGTCGTCGTTGGGAAGGTAACACGGATTCGTCACTTACTATTCAGCAGATGAATTCTCATAATACCTACAAAGATAGATTGCGTACCTTCGAATTAATGGCAAGAATAAAAAAGAACGCCGGCAACAAATAATCGAATAGAAATATCTATCGCTTTTGCTTAGTTTCAAAACTCCTCTTACCCCCGTGTAAGAGGAGTTTTTTTATATAAGGGTATCTATCACCGCAAATATATTTTGGCTATTTTAACATAGATGTATTTTACTAATTCAAACAGAATTTTAGTGCCATTATGACCAGCAAAGAATTGCTCTCGCTTATTGAAGGCGGCGAGACATCTACATTACAGTTGAAGCAGAATGTAACCAATACAGTTACTGTTGCTCAGGAAATGATTGCTTTTACAAATTCGTATGGCGGTAAAATAATAATTGGAGTTTCTGATAAGACTGGAGATGTTGTTGGACTTTCCTACAAGGATATTCAAAGAATTGGAAATCTACTTGCTACTTCAGCTCAAGACCATGTGAAACCACCGATTGTGATTACAACATCAACTGTAGCCATTCAAAAAAAACATGTAATCGTTGCCGAAATTCCCAATGGCATCTCAAAACCGTATCGCGATAAAGACGGTATTGTTTTTATTAAAAATGGACCCGATAAAAGAAAGGTTACCAGTAACGAAGAAATCTCGCGTTTGTTACAAAGTGCCGGCACCGTTTATGCTGAAGAAATAATTCTTCATCATAGTTCACTTGAAGATTTGGACTTGGTTTCTTTTCGAAAGTATTACGAAGAAAAATTTAAGGAAGTCTTTAATACAGATGAGGTAATTCGTTACCTAAGTAATCTGAGATTGGGTTCGGATGGAAAACTCAATGTAGCAGGAGCATTGCTTTTTGCTAAAAATAGTCAACGTCTTTTACCAGCTTTTTTTATCACAGCTATCTGGTTCCCCGGAAATAACATTGCCGATGTTAATTATCTCTCGAGCTCGAACATTGTTGGTACTATCGGTGAATTGTTCAACAAATCTTTGGACTTTATCATAGCCAAATTGCACACCCTTCAAAATGACAAATCTTTTAACAGTGTAGGTGATCTTGAAATTCCCGAGGTGGTGTTTCAAGAATTGATTGCCAATGCTATCGTGCACCGTGATTATTTTATTAACGACTCAATTAAAGTGTTTGTATTCTCTGATAGAATTGAAATTAAAAGTCCCGGAAAACTTACCAACAATCTCACTATTGAACATATTAAACATGGAGTGAGGCGCTCCCGCAATACAATTTTAGCATCTTTTGCCTCCGATTTTATTCAGTATAGAGGTGCCGGAAGTGGAATTATCAGAGCACTTCAGGCATATCCCAATATCGAGTTTGTTAACGACACTTCCGCCGAAGAATTTATTGTAACTATACATAGGCCCGGACTTATTTCATCTGTTGGGACTAAGTCGGGACCAAGTCGGGACCAAGTTGAAACTGAAGTTACCCAAAAAGGACTAAGTAAGAGTGCAAGCAATAATAAAAAAACACCAAAAGGGACTAAGTCGGGACTAAGTCGGGACCAAGTTGGGACTAAGTATGACGAAGTGTGGGACCAAGTTGCGGAATTAGTACAACTCCCCAAAAAAGATATTAAACTCATATTCGAACTATGTGCAACTGCCCAACCAATTACTTTCCTTATGGGGAAACTTGGATATGCAAACAGAACTAAATTTAGGGAGAAGTTTATAAATCCGTTGATAGAAAAGGGTTTTATAGAACTTACCATTCCTTCTGCTCCCAAAAGCTCGAAGCAAAAGTATATTACTACACCAAAAGTCCATCAATTACTCTTCAAAGTTTAGTTTTATTGAGCTTTAACGCAGTAGATACAAAAAAGCCCTTTTTGACTTTCATCCAAAAGGGCTTTTTAATTATAGTATAATAGGTAAGTTTAGGGGATCAAGAAAAGAGAATCAGCTAAACCTGAATTAAGTTTAACTTCTTTTACTTTACCTTCGAGAGTCATACCCATAACCTGCATGGTGTTGAGGAATGAGAATTTCACTCCCGATACATCACGGTAATCAGTGTAATCCATACTTTGTTCCATCGCACCTTGTTCGGTTTCCATACTCTTTACGGTTCTCACTAACAATTTAGTTGATGCATCAAAGAAGTAGGAACTCTTAGAACCACCAGGAAAAGAAAACTCTACTTTGTAAGCATCGCTACCGTTCACTTTTTCCATGCTTTTGAGTTCAGCTTTGGCGTAATTAGACCAGCGAGTTAAAGCAGCTGGATCCGATTCAAATTTCATCAAATCTAAATCAGCAGCAGGTATATCTTGTGTTCCTTGGGGACTTACCTGTACGCCACGGGTTCCATCATAAATTGCTTTTTGCTCCATGCCCATAACTTTGGTAACCATCAAATATTTGTTTGGGGCTTTGGTATATGATGTCATCTCAAGTTTCATACCTTGTACAGTAGCTTCCATTGAAATGGTTACATCTACAATTCCGAGCAACTTCTCTTTACCACCAACTGCAGCAACGTAATCGTTTATTACGCCTTCAGCTGTAACTCCCGAAGGAACTTTGAGAGCATTAGGGTCAACTTTAGAACCATCTTTGTCATAGTAGTCAATAGGTGCGGCACTGAATCTTTTTAATTTGTCTGCGAACTCTGCTATTGCACCCACAATAACTATGTTAGTTTTATCCACATTAACATATTTTTTAGCTGCAGTCATAACTTCTTCGGTAGTTACAGCAGAAATGTTTTTAAGATAGTTAGCATAGAAATCTTTAGGAAGACCATGTCTATCTATGTTGATAGCAAACGAAGCAATGGTCTGAGGATTTTCAAGTGAAAGCGCAAAAGTACCAATTAAGTAATTTTTAACTTTTTGCAATTCCACATCAGTAGCTTTCTCAGTTCTTATGCGTTTCATTTCAAAAAGGAACTGAGTAATTGCAGAATCAGTCACCTCTTTTTTAACATCAGCTGAAGCGCGGAAAGAACCTGCTACATCATCTGCTTTAAGTTCTGAGTATGCACCATAAGTATAAGCGTGTTTTTCACGGAGATTGTCAAATAGTCTGAAAACACCACCACCAAGCATAGTGTTCATAACTAATGCTGAAAAATAATCCGGTGAGGAGAGTTCAAGTTTAACAGGATGTCCGATAATGATATTCGATTGCACAGCATTTGGACGATCAACAACTGAAACCTTGTTTACAAATGGGGTTTCGGGAGCTTTATAAGTATGCTGCGGAACTTCGCCTTTTTGCCATTTGCCAAAATAGGCATTAGCATATTTTTTGGCTTCGCCTACTGTAATATCGCCTACAATAGCCAAAAAGGATATGTTGGGTTTTACATACGATTTGTAGAAAGTTACAATTCCTTCGCGGCTAACTTTCGAAACGGAACTCGCAGTTGCATTTTCAGCATAAGGATGTCCGGTGCCAAATATAACTTCGCTTGCAACTATACCAGCAATAAACCCGGGAGAATCCTGTTGAGATAATATTCCGGATTTAGTACGATCAATTATAGGTGCCATTTCTGTTTCAGGGAATGTTGGGTTCATCAACAAATCAGAAACTATTTCAAGCAATTTTGGAGTATGCTTTTTGAGTGAGCTTGCATACATTCCATAAGAATTAGTAGATAGCGTAGCACCAAGTGCATCAATCTCCTTATCAAGTTGTTGCTTGTTTTTGGTGGTAGTACCTGTTCTCCAGAGTTCACCAAATACAAAAAGCATTCCGGCCGCGTCTCCTTCAACAACAGGGTCGCGAGCTACAAGTAGTTCTATACTAACTACCGGAACCTTTTTATCCTGGACTACAATTACTTTAAGTCCATTATCCAAAGTAAAGGATTCAAAATTGGCTATATTTACTTTAGGTGAAACGCCTGCTTCGGGACGCTTACTTCTATCAAGCTGAGCAAAACCCGTAATCGCAAAAGCGAAAAGCAGAGCTATTACAAAAATCTTTTTCATTAAAAACTCCATTATGATTAACACTATTGTTTAGGAAGATACGTTAATACGGTTCTATTTTCCGGATTAAAGTAGAGTTTTGCAACTCGCTGAATATCCTCGCGGGTAACCTTCATATACTTTTCTAATTCTGTGTTTATTAGAGAAGCATCACCAAAAAAGGTATAGTACTGAGAAAGATTCTGAGCAATAGAGAGATTGCTTGAACGGGTTTGAATAAATTCCGTTTCCATCTGATTTCTTAGTTTTTGAAACTCTTCTTCACTGATAAGGTTCTTTTGAACTTCGAATATCTGCTCAGTTATTGCATCCTCTATAAGTTTTGGTTCTGCAGAAGCATTTGCAACAGCGTAAATAATAAATAATCCGGGGCTTTCAAGCTGGAATGAAAAAGCTCCTGTGAATACAGAAACCTTTTTTTCATCAACTAAACTCTTGTAAAGGCGTGAACTTTGTCCTTCGGCAAAAAGTTTTGACAACATCGAAATTGCATAATAATCATTAGTGCCCATTGCAGGAATTTTATACCCTTGTGCAATTAATGGTAACTGTACGTTATCATACACGGTATCGCGAATCTCTGCGGTTTGTTTGGGTTCAACTTCAGTTGGTCGAACAATAGCTTGTGTACCTTTAGGTATTTCATTAAAATAAGTGTTTACCAATTTTTTTGCGTCGTTAATGTTAATATCACCAACAATAGCCAATACGGCATTTTCAGGAGTATAAAACATTTTGTGGAAATCAATAAATTCCTGGTAGGTAGCCATATCAATATACTGGGCCGAGCCAATTGGTGTCCAGCGATAAGGATGAACTTTATAGGCATTAGAAAATAATTTTTCTAATAAAGAACCGTAAGGTTGATTGTCAATACGTTGCTTTTTCTCTTCTTTGATAACACCGCGTTGTGTTTCAATACCAATTGAATCAATAACGGGATGAAGCATACGCTCAGATTCCAACCATAAAGCGAGTTCAAGTTGGTTAGATGGTAACAATAAATAATAATTCGTTTGATCGAACGAAGTGCTCGCATTTAGCTCCCCGCCGGCATTCTGAACCAGCTTGAAGAACTGACCACGTTCAATGTGCTTAGTGCCTTCGAACATCAGATGTTCAAAAAAGTGAGCGAAACCTGTTCTCTCCGGGTGCTCATTCTTCGAGCCTACATGATAAGTAAGTGAAGTGGCAATAATAGGAGTAGAATTATCCTGGTGAAGTAGTACGGTTAACCCGTTCTCGAGCTTAAATTGCTCGTACTTTATTTTCGGTGCTTGTGCAGTTAAAAATGCAAGTGATAGCAGCGAAAAAACAGCAACGTGTAGTAGTCGCATAATATTCCTGTTAATTGAATGAAAGATGTCTATTTTATCGTGTACAAAATAAGTGGATACTTATGATAGAAAAAAATCTTTTCCATTGACGGCAAACTTAGTTGATGAGTGGCGGGGAAATTTGCTTCATCCCCCATACATTTGCTTTTGTTTTTCTGAATAATCCATTAAATAAGTCGGAATCCTAATGAGAAAATTTGCTGCACTCTTTACTATCCTTTTAGTTTTTACATCAGTCTCCCTTTTTGCTCAGACAACAAAAGTAGCAGGGACAATTAAAAATTCTGAAACAGGAGAGTTGATGCCCTATGCAACAGTAAGAGTAATAGAACAGAATAAGGGCACTACCGCAAATGCCGAAGGCAGGTTTGCTATACAATTAGAAAAGGGAAGCCATACAGTAATTGCTTCCTATCTTGGTTTCCTTTCGGACACAATTAAAGTAGTTGTTTCTGAAAGTAGCAACACTGAAATTCAATTCAAGCTTTCGCCTTCACAGGTTAATGTTCCGCAGGTAACAATTTTGCCAAAAGAGAATCCTGCCTTTGCCATAATTCGCAAAGCACAAGAAAGAATGGATGTAAGAAATAGTTTGATACAAAACTATGTTTATACAGGTTTTTCAAAAATTATTCTAAAAACCCCAAATGAAATTTCGGCTTCGGGCTCAGGTGTTTCATTAGGACTTTCTCAAGATACATCCTCAACTCTTCAAATTTCAGGAATTTTAGAAAATCAGAGCGTTCGCTATTTTCAAGCTCCCGATCAATTTCGTGAGCGTATTATTGCAAGAAAACAAACCGAGAATTTACCTCCCGCAGTGAATGTGTTAACAGGTGGTAGGATAATTCAGAACTTTTATAGCGATGATTTACAATTTGTAGGCGTTCCTATGGAAGGACCTCTCTCTGAAAACTCGACAGAATACTATTTCTTTTTATTAAAGGATACGGTATCTATAGACAATCAAAACGTTTATAAGATATCTATGGAACCATTAGATGATTCTGATCCTGGTTTTGTAGGAGATATTTACATTCTCGATAAAACATTTGATTTGATAAAGGTAGAACTTTCATTGAACAAAGCTGCAAGTTTTGGCGGTATGTTTAGAGATGTTAAAATATTTCAAAATTTCTTCCCATACACAGAAAACAAGATTTATTTCCCTGTAGATTATAACATTCAAGTGGATGTTAGCTTCATGGGATTAGCATCGGCAATATTTGTTGTTGAATCAGTGTTGAGTGATTATCAAATCAATACCACAATTCCTGAAGATATATTTGGCAAAGCCGTTGTTAAAGTTATGCCCGATGCAGATACCAAAGACTCACTCTATTGGGCAGGTATTCCTACAATCCCGTATAGTGAAGAAGAAACAACGGCTTATGGAAGAATTGATAGTGTGGAATCAATTGAAAAAACCTTTTGGGAAAAATATGATTGGCTTGATAGTCGTATTATGATAAATGATAACTTCGTAGTTTCAAATCTGTTAGGACTTTACCATTTTAACAGTATCGAAGGACATTCGGCAGATTTTAAAATAGAGTATAAAGATGGTGATGAAAAACAAAGATTGAGTTCAGACGTTTTTATATCGCATGGTTTTTCGGATGATAAAACAAAGTACGGTTTTTCTGCAGCCTACTTATTCGGAGATTACAGAACAACTCGATTCAGTTTTTCTGCATATGATAGACTCTCGCCTCTATTCAGTGGAGAAGGAAGTTTCGATGGAATAATTCCCTCGCTCACCATATTGTTTAGTAAGCACGATTATAGGAATTATTATTACTCAAAAGGAATAAACGCAAGGTTATCAGGTGAATTGTTTCCCGTTATTCTTGGTGCAGTGGAATTTAAGACAATTAGTGATAGGTCAGCTAAGGTAAATACTAATGAGGCAATACTCAACAACGACAAATCTTACAGAGTGAACCCCTCGATTTATGATGGTTCATACAAAATCTTGAAGGCAGAGTTGACACTTGACCCACGTAATTATTTTGAAAATGGGTACAGCAGAATTCGAGTTTCACAGGGAAAAACTTTTGCAGCGCTGACATTGGGAGTTGAAAGCTCACTCAAAAATACTTTTGGTAGCAGCACCGATTTTACAACATATTCGGCTGAGATTTATGGTCGCATTGTTTCAGGCCGCTATATTATGGATGTAAACGCAATAGCTAATACTACAACAGGTTCCAAGCCGTATCAATTATTTACTCCTCTCCCGGGAAACATAGATATTCTCGCGGGAAGTAATTCATTCAGAACACTTGGCCTCTATGATGCAGCGGGCGACAGAACAGTACAAGTGTTTTTAGAACATAATTTCACGACATCATTATTTAAACTCTTAAATGTGCCATTGTTGGAAGATACAGATCTCAACATCGGGTTTTTTACAAATATGGCAATCTCACAAGTTACAGATGGCAGTAAAACTATACTCACAACCCCTGTAAATGAGTTCAAATCTCCTTTTTACGAAGCAGGATTTACACTCGGTACACTCGCATTCCCGATTGAATTCTCTTTTGCCTGGAAGCTAAATTACCGTGAAAAAAATGATTTTGTTTTTGGTGTATCTTCGTTTTTACCATTCTAACAGTTAATTAGTTAACGCTTGAAAATAAATACTACAGGGGGTATATTAGGGCTTATTTATGA
>CALKUG010000265.1 GCA_937996765.1 uncultured Ignavibacteria bacterium | reverse complement strand
GATGCGTCTGTGGAGATGCTGCGTAATCAATTCCCATGGGTGAAGGTTATAGAGAGCAGCGTGAATTTAGGTTTTAGCAAAGCTAACAATTTGGGGATTCAGGTTGCCAAGGGTGAGTTTATTGTGCTTTTGAATCCTGATACTATTGTGCAGGAAGATACGTTTAGGGGCATGCTGGATTTTTTTGAAAAAACACCTGATGCCGGTATGGCAGGGTGCAAGGTTTTGAATCCTGATGGTTCACTTCAGCTTGCGTGCAGAAGGTCGTTCCCGAGTCCTTGGGTATCGTTTACTAAGATTTCCGGGTTGAGCACGCTTTTCCCAAAAAGTAAACTTTTTGCTCGTTATAATCTGACCTACTTAGATGAGAACTCTACCTATGAAGTAGATGCAATTTCCGGTTCGTTTATGATGATTAGACACTCGTTGGTGCGAAAAATGGGCGGACTTGATGAGCGATTTTTTATGTACGGTGAAGATTTAGATTGGTGTTACCGAGTTAAAGAATCGGGATTAAAAGTGTATTATGTTCACTCTACACAAATAATCCATTTTAAAGGCGAAAGCACTAAACGCAGTACCATCAACGAAACAAAAGTTTTCTACGAAGCTATGCACCTGTTTGTTAAAAAACATTTTGCTTCTTCGGCATGGGCATTAAGTTTCATAAGGATTGCGATAGTTTTAAGACAGTGGTTGGCTTCGGTAGCAAAAGTAAAATTGGTTGTTGCGGCCGTTTTGTTGGATGCCCTATTTTTTAATGCCTCGATTTTTTTGGCAGAAAAAACTTACAGTTATTATCGCGAGTATGCTTTCCCGGATGCGTTTCTGATGATTATTTTTACTGTGCCGGTGTTAATACATCTTTTATCCGGGGCAGCACTTCAGGTGTATCGAAAAGATTCCTTTTCAATTTTGAGAAGTTTGGGTGCAGTTGTTGTGAGCTTTTTTGCAATTAACTCACTTCTCTTTTATTTTAAGGATGTTGCTTTCTCCCGCGTGATTGTAGTGTTTTTGTTTATGTATGCTGCCGTGTTTCTTTCGATGTGGCGGTTTGTTGCAAAATTCTTCTTCCGTTGGGGTGCTGCAGAAGCCATGTTTAGAAGGAATAAAACTCTAATAGTCGGTCTCGGTGAGCACGCAATTCAACTGGCAAAACGTCTTGATAAAAAACATACTGATTTGCGTGAGGTGGTTGGGCTTATTTCTCTTTCCATGAAGGAAGTTGGTGAAACCATTGATGGATATAGAGTTATTGGCAGTGTTGAAACTTTAAGTAAAACTATTGCAGAAAATAGAATTACCGAAATTGTTTTTTCATCGGATGAGGTTTCTTACGCAGCTATGATGGGCGTTGTTGCCGCCTGTCAAGATGAAGCAGTTGACTTTAAAATTACCGGCAACAAACAAGATTTTATTATTGGAAAATCTTCCATATCTATGTTGGATGATATTCCGCTTTTTGAGGTTACCTTAAATATCAAAAAACCCATACACAGAATAATCAAAAGATTGTTTGATTTAGTGATGGGTTTGGTTCTCCTTCCGTTAGTACCGTATTTTGCAATTCGGGGCAGTAAGTTAAAAAACATCGCAAAAGTGCTTCTGGGAAGCATGAGTGTTGTGGGTCCTTTGGATGATAAAATACATAATGGAATATATTGCGGCAAGCCGGGTATAACTGGTATTTGGTATTACGAAGAAGATTACAAGGAAAACCGAGAAAAATTGGATATATTTTACGCAAAGAATCAAAATATTTGGTTCGATTTAGAGATTATCGGAAGATCTTTAAACACTTTTTTAATGAAACGGATGAAATATGGCGAAAACGGTTCTTGATTTTGAAAAGCCCATTTTCGAATTGGAAGACAGATTACAACAAATGAAATCTGCCTCTGAAGGTTTAGAAATAGATAGCGAAATAAAGTTAATAGAAGAAAAAGTTCAGAGTTTAAAAGAATCTATATATAAAAACCTTACCAGATGGCAGCGTGTGCAGTTGGCAAGGCACCCCGATAGACCTTACACATTAGATTATATATATCTTATCACCGATTCGTTTATTGAATTGCACGGTGATAGAAATTTCCGTGATGACAAAGCAATCGTTGGTGGCTTGGCAAAAATTGCCGGACAAAAGGTAATGATAATTGGTCATCAAAAAGGTAAAGACACAAAGTCCAACGTTTACAGAAACTTTGGTATGTCAAACCCCGAGGGCTATCGTAAAGCGTTGCGACTGATGAAAATGGCCGAAAAGTTTAAAATTCCTGTATTGACAATGATTGATACTCCCGGTGCGTACCCCGGGTTGGAAGCAGAAGAACGCGGTCAAGCCGAAGCAATTGCCAGGAATTTATTTGAAATGGCTCGTTTAAGAACTCCCATTATAGTAACAATAATTGGCGAAGGTGCCAGCGGCGGTGCATTAGGCATTGGGCTTGGCGATAGAATATTAATGTTAGAAAATGCTTGGTATTCTGTAATTTCACCTGAATCATGCTCCTCAATTTTGTGGAGAAGTTGGGATTACAAGGAGCAAGCCGCTGAGGCACTCCGTTTAACTGCAACCGATTTGTTGCCTTTAAAAGTAATAGATAGAATTGTGCCCGAACCATTAGGTGGTGCCCATACAGCCCACGAACAAATGGCGGCTACGTTAAAAACAGTTTTATTGGAAGAGTTGGATAAACTCAAGAAAATAAAACCTGAAAAACTTTTCGAAATGCGAGTAGAGAAGTTTTCGGCAATTGGAGCTTTCCAAGAATAATGTTAGTAAAATCATGCACCGTGCGAGTGCGCTACGCTGATACGGATAAGATGCAGTTAGTGTACAATGGCAAGTACCTCGAGTATTTTGAGGTCGGTAGAACAGAATTGATGAGACAATTAGGGTTTGAGTACAGACGGCTTGAAGACCACGGGTTTATGTTACCGGTTCTTGAAGCGTATGTAAAGTATGGTGTTGGTGCCCGATATGATGATCTGCTCATTATTGAAACATTTATGACGGAAATTCCCACTCTCAAAATGAAAATTCAGTACAAAATCTCGGTTGATGGGAAGCCGAATGAAATTGTTGCTCAGGGTTACACACTTCACGTATTTGTGAACAGCGAAACCATGAAGCCGGTTAGAGTACCAGATTTATTCACCAATATTGTCAGGCCTTATTATGAACATTCCTCAGAATGAATTAGAACGTATTATTCGTACATCTCTCGATGAAGATATAGCCACCGGGGATATTACCACCGATGCCATTTTTACCAAACCCTCTGCTTCAACAGGAGTTTTTCTTCTGAAAAGCTCAGGTGTTGTAGGTGGATTTGAAGTTGTTTCCAAAGTTTTTGAGATGATGGATAAAGAAACAAAGTTTACACCCGCCGTTGTTGAAGGTGAGTATATAGAAAAAGGAATGATATTGGGTATGGTTCAAGGTAATACTAAAACTATTCTTAAAGGTGAACGTACCGCACTTAATCTATTGCAGCGTATTTCGGGTATTGCAACTTATGCCCATGAATTTGCAAAAAGGGTTTCTCACACCAAAGCCAAAGTTATTGATACTCGCAAAACAGCACCGGGTTTAAGAGCATTGGATAAATATGCTGTTGAGCTTGGTGGTTGCTCCAATCATAGGTTTGGACTCTACGATATGTTCCTAATAAAAGATAATCATATTGCAGCGGCAGGTTCAATAACAGATGCAATTCGTAAATGTAAACACTACGGTAAATTATTCCCAAAGCCCATTCCCATTGAAGTTGAAGTGAAAAATTTTGACGAGGTTCAGGAGGCACTTAAAGAAGGTGTTGATAGAATAATGTTAGATAATTTTTCGGTCAGTGATATGATGGCTGCAGTTTCTGCTATAGCAGGTGCTTGCGAGGTTGAGGCATCGGGAGGAGTGAAACTCGATAATGTTGCCGAGATTGCTGAAACAGGTGTTGACTACATTTCTGTTGGGGCGCTTACCCACAGTGTGCGTGCATTGGATATTTCTTTAATAGTTAATAACTGATAAGATTACAAC
>CALKUG010000264.1 GCA_937996765.1 uncultured Ignavibacteria bacterium | reverse complement strand
ACGTTCCAAAGTGCGTTTCCTTGATGAAAATACTTGTTTTCACCCGAATTATTCAAAGAGAGTGCCGTACCACCTAACATATTTAGTGCAGCCCAGCCACCCAAAACCAACATCCCCGTTTTCATATTGCTTTTATACTCTTGCTCAAACCTCACTATGGACGTTTGCTCCTGCGCTCGCAACGGCAAAGCAAAAAACAGCGAACATACAAAGAGAATTGACAAAACTTTTATTTTCATTTTTCTTATCCTTCTTACCTTTATTTAAAATGATAGGAGTCAAATTTGGTTCCCCCTCTTTTGCCTTTACTCTACGGCCTGAACTTTCATTATATTTGTAGTGAACATTAAAAACAGGGTTGTTTAGTATGAATATTTCTAATTCTCTTACTTCATTATTGCAAATTCACTATCCTATTATTCAAGCCGGTATGGTGTGGGCTTCGGGCTGGAGACTTGCATCCGCAGTTTCAAATGCGGGTGGGCTCGGCATTCTTGGTGCGGGCTCCATGAAACCGGAATTACTTGCCGAACACATTCAAAAATGTAAAGCGGCTACAAATAATCCCTTTGCAGTTAATATTCCCCTACTCCGTGGTGATGTTTCTGAATTAGTGGAAACAACTATTAACGAGGGTGTTAAAATTGTTTTTTCATCTGCAGGAAACCCAGCAACGTTTATTAAAACTTTTAAGGATGCAGGAATAACCGTTGTACACGTTATTCCTTCAGTTAAACACGCACTTAAAGCTCAATCTGTTGGGTGTGATGCTGTTGTTGCAGAAGGGTTTGAAGCAGGGGGACACAACGGACCCGATATGCTTACCACACTTACTTTGGTTCCTCAGGTTGTTGATGCAGTTTCTATTCCTGTGATAGCAGCAGGCGGTATTGCCTCGGGCAGACAAATTGCTGCCACATTGGCACTTGGCGCTCAAGGCGTTCAAATTGGAACCCTATTTGCTGCCTCGGTTGAATCTTCCGCCCACGAAAATTACAAAAAAGCCGTTGTTGACTCCAACGATAGCGGCAGTGTTATTGCTCTGAAGAAAATTGGATTGGTGCGTATGCTTAAAAACGAATTTGCACTCCGTGCAGTAGATGCCGATGAACGAGGTGCATCTATTGATGAACTGCGCGAGGTTCTCGGCAAAAAACGTGAACGACTCGGGATCTTTGAGGGTGACGTTAATGAAGGAGCTTTGGAAGCCGGACAAAGTGCCGGTCTTGTAAAATCGGTGTTATCAGTGGATGATATTTTTAACACTCTTATTGAAGAGTACAATGCTACAATACAACAGTTCAGGGATTAACCTATGAAAAAGCAACTCATTTTAATTGTATTCTTAATAAGTCAGAGTGTTTGGGCTCAGCCGCTATTCAACCAATTTCTCACTCGCGTAAATTCACTGGGCAACCCCGCAGATAAGGCAACGGTTGTGGATAGCTTTATCAACTACCATAAAAACATCCGCATCCCAATTGCCGAAGGAAACTATGGTATTTTTATTTACAAGGGCAGCGGCTCGGTTGTAGCTGTAGCCGGCGATCAAAACAGTTGGTCACCTCAGTCGTTGACCAACCTTAACGGTACATCGCTATGGTACCTTACACGCGAGTTTGAAAACAATGCACGACTTGATTACAAATATGTAATCAACGGCTCGAATTGGATTCTCGACCCTCTAAACCCCAATACCTGCCCGGGGGGATTTGGTGCGAATTCTGAATTTTCGATGCCCGGATACATTCAACCCACCGACATTATAAAAACTCCTAACATCCCCTACGGTTCGCTTTCCGCAATAACAATTAAAAGCTCTCTGCTCGCAGCTACTTTTAATTTACAAATCTATTTGCCTGCAGGGTACACTCCCGGAGTTAAATATCCTGTCGCGTACTTTAACGATGGGCAAGAATATGTTGGACTTGCTAATGCCGCGAACATTCTTGATAATGGCATCCACGAAAAAAGAATACAACCGGTAATTGGTGTTTTTATTCGTCCAAATAATCGGAACGATGAATACGCCTACACCAAGCGTTTCACTTACGCTAATTTTGTTGTGAAAGAATTAGTGCCATTTATTGATAGTTTGTACTCAACCGTAAAATCCCCAGAAGGAAGAGCAATTATTGGAACTTCGTTTGGTGCAAACTCGGCAGCAATAATTTCTTTCAACAACGATTCCGTTTTTGGCAAAGCAGGGTTGCACTCGCCCGCATTTTGGCCTAACAACGAGGAAGTTGCCTCAATGATAAAAACATCTCCTAAAAAGAACCTGGTACTTTATTCTGTTTGGGGAACCTACGAGGGTGTGGGATATATGTATGCCGTAGCTGACTCTCTGACTAAAAAAGGTTACGCTTTCGATTATAAGATTTTTCCTGAAGGGCATAGCTGGGGTTTATGGCGCGCCAACACAGGTAAAACACTTTCGTATCTTTTCCCGTATCCTACATCTGTTGAGAATACAACTCTTTTACCTCAGCGCTTTACTATTGGCTCTTACCCCAACCCTTTTAATCCTTCAACCACTTTGAGTGTAGAGCTTTTGGAAAAATCTGAAATTTCACTCTCTGTTTATAGTATCAGCGGCGAAAAGATTCTCACCGTTTACAATGGCGAGTTGACTGCAGGAAATCATAATTTTGATATCTCATTCAACCACTTAAGTACCGGTATCTATTTTGCTGTCGCTCAAGTAAATGGCACTATTTTATCACATAAAATGTTATTTATCAAGTAACAACTACGTTTGTTAGTAATTATTTTGTTAGGGTTATAATTATGTCTATTAATAAGGTTCGTAACGTTCTCTATACCGTAGCACGCGTTTTAGGCGATATTAACGCAGTACAAAAAGGAAAAATAGGTCAACGTATCGCACGCAGAGCTGCCGGCAAAGCAACCGGTGGAATTCTCAATAAGTTGTTTGGGACGCTCTTTAAAAAATAACTTCCCAAAAGCTTTACCACTCCTTTAAGCAGTGTGACAGCTGTCACTTAAACCTCTCTGTGTACGTACATCATTTTGCAGACAACAAAGTGTTGTTATGTTTGCACAGCGCAATGAATTTTGTGTTGTTGTTTTCATTTACGTTTTAATCAGAAAAAGAGGCAGCTATTATGCTACGTGTTTTAATCCTTTTCTTTATTTCCACTCTTACTATGTTTGCTCAATTAAGCGCTCCGGGTGTTGAACAGATCTTCGGCGGTAGAATTATTGGCATTACAGGGTTTGCAACTAGCACAAATACTTCACGGATATTTATAACCACCGAAAGCGCAAATTCAGCTTTTTACGCTGATGTTTCCTATTCAGGAAGAGCAGCCACTATCACACGCTTTACAGTATTCCCTTCTATGGATGCTTCTAAAAATCTCGGAGCGGGAATAAATAAAGTTGATGCCCATACCCTTTCGGGGAGATTGTTCTTTATTTACAGTGGATATGTTTATTCAGCAGGTATCAGTGATGCTTCCATCATAAAAGTTGCAGATATAATAGCTAATGATTTTATTGTTGAAAATAATACGCTATTAATTCTTTCAGGTTCCAATATGTTTTTTGGCACCTTAGATGCTTCGGGTTCCTTTACCCCTTCAACCGGGGCACCCAAATCAGTTCCGCTCAGTGGTGGAATGACTCGTATGGCTGTTCACCCTATTAACAAATCGGTGTACATATTCCAAGAGGGATCTACCCCTACTCTCGCTAAATCAACCAATGACTTCGATTCCTTGGGTACAGCGATTTTCACCAATTTGGGGGTTCCATCTCTCTTTCCCGCGGATATGTGGAAGGGCTTTGGAATATCACCCTCCGGAAGACTTTTCCTCGGTGGGCACGATTCAGATTCTAAAATTATTGCTTATAGTGATGATGAATCAACCTACTACTCATATGATTCTTTTATTGGGGGAGTCTCATCAGATGTGTTCGATTTTTCAATTGCCGGATCCGATACTATGGTATATTATGCGGCAATGTATAGCACTAATCATGGCAATAGTTGGACAAATTTTGGTAATTTAGGTCAGGAAACCCATCCAAATGATGGTTCAGTATTTTCCGATCCCGCAACATCTAACGATTCATTGGTTTATTTAACCACCGATGAAGGTATTGGTATGTCGGTAAATAGTGGAAGAAGGATCTACGAAATTAACATCGGTATCGAAGCTGTTCAAGTTGCCGATATTGATATGACTTCTGATAAAAAAACAGCCTGGATTGCATCAAAATCAGGAATACGGAAAGTTACCAATTATACCACTACTCCGATTTGGACAAATGCTTTGTTCCCATTGGGTGACGGCTCTCCATACTTTAGTGCAGAGATGCGTGCAGGAGACACCAACATCGTTTATGTAGGAAACATTCGTGTTAAAAAAACCACCGATGGTGGTGGATCATGGAGTGAGGTTTTTACAGCCGAAACGGCTCCTTATAACATGGGTGCCGGTACTTTTATTGACGCAATTGAAGTTTGCGAATTTGCTCCATCTATAGTAATGGCAGGGTATAATTCTCCCTTCTCGGATAAGGGAGGCTTGTTTGTTTCTACCGATGATGGGTCTAATTGGTCACAAATTTTAATTTCTGCTTCCACTACAGGGCAAGATGTAGACGTTACTGATATAGTATTTGTAAATGAAGGCAGTGATACAGTGGCTTATGTGTCTGCCGAGTATCCCAATGGATATAGCGTTTACAAAGTTAAGAAATCCGGCTTGTCGTGGAGTGTCTCTCAGGATATGAGTTCCGCACATACCTCAACCGGTACTGCAATAGTTGTTACAATTAATGATTTAGAAAAAAGCTTAACCGCAGATACATTGTTCGCAAGTGGTACGGATGCAGGAACCAACCACCCGGTGGTATATTACAAGTCCCTCTCGGGAACAAATAAGTGGACGCCTCTACCTGTGAGCGGTTTTCCGTTTAGCATTGGCAAGCGTGCAACAGCTGTTACTTATGGAATAGACACTCTCTATGTAGCTGTTGATGCTGATATCTACTACCTCCCTAAGGGTTCCACATCATGGACTCTCGGATACTCCTACCCCGTTGGTACAATGATTAATTTTATTTTCTACGATGATTTGCTCGTGGGAACAGGTACTGGATTATATGGACACCATGGTTTAAAACCTAACTCAAATGAAGGTGGAAACAATACTCCGGTAAATTTTACACTCTCACAAAATTACCCAAATCCTTTTAACCCCAGCACTACAATTACTTATGCATTGTCGCAGGACAGCAAAGTGTCATTAAAGGTGTTTTCGATGTTGGGCGAAGATGTTGCTACTTTGGTAAACGCGCAACAAATAGCCGGTAGCTATACGGCTCGATTCGATGCAACAAGTTTACCAAGCGGAGTATATATTTACACTTTAACGGCAGGAAGCTTCAGCCAAACAAAAAAGATGATGCTCTTGAAATAATATCCCTATTACTATAAACAAAAAAAGGACTCAATTTACGAGTCCTTTTTTTTTGTTTACGCTATTTGCGAAATTCTGAATCTTCATTCCACTTGGGATAGGTTTTCTCCCGCACCAAAACCATACCTACGGTAAATAGTAATTTTACATCTTCTACCGCGGCATCCATATCCCAGGTGTTTTGGTCGTACTCATCCTTTGGGGTGTGGTAGATGTTTTTTATCCATTCTTTTTTCTTTTGCAAAATCATATTACCGCCCGACTCTCTATCAAGAACTCCCGAAGTGAAATAAATTACAGGCACGCCGGATTTTGCAAAACTATATTGGTCGGAACGAAACATTCCACCCGATTCAGGATGAGGATTAGGACTAACAGATTTTTGGCTCTGTTTGGCAGCAGCATATACCAATAAATCCAAATCTGAATGTCCCGAGCTTACAAGAACTATGTCGGCAGTTTTACCAAAAATATTTATACCATCAACATTAATAGCTGCAATAGTTTTGGGGATGGGAACAATAGGATGGCGAACATAATACTCCGCACCCAACAATCCTTTTTCTTCGGCACTTGTTATAAGAAAGTAAATGCTTCTGCGTGGTTTTTTTAACTCAGGCATTTGCTTAAAACTTTTGGCAATCTCAATGAGTGCGGAAACGCCCGAAGCATTGTCCAATGCACCGTTATAAATTTTATCATCACCACTAAGCGTGCTATCATATCCCAAATGGTCCCAGTGAGCCGTGTAAAATACTGCTTCGTGTTTTAGGTCAGTTCCTTCTATCTTAGCAATAAAATTATTTGTTTTAATTGATTCGGAAGTAACCGCAAGCGACATATTTCCAGTTGCATTTAATTCAACGGCTTTAAATTCTTTAGTAGCAGCACGTTTACGCTCTTTTTCCAGACTCAAACCGGCTGCCGAGAACAATTCTTTTGCCTTTGCGCCGGATATCCATCCTGTAAATTTAATTCCGAGTTCTGCACTGCTTTTCTGAAAATATTCAGTTCCGCCAAAGCTACTTTCTACAACGCTCCAAGGGTAACTTGCAGCGTAATCTTCATGCACAATTAATATTCCTGCAGCACCGCGCCTTGCGGCCTCTTCAAATTTATAATCCCACCTACCATACATGGTGAGTTCTTTGCCTTTGAAGTAAGAGGAATCTTCCGAATAGAGTCCGGGGTCGTTAACAAACACCACCACAATTTTATCTCGCACATCAACACCGGCAAAGTCGTTACGAGCGTACTTTGGCGCATTGATTCCAAATCCCGCAAAAACTATTTTTTTATTTTCTACCGACACTTTCTCCCCAACCACCCTACCTGATGCAACGTAATCGGTGCCATATTTAAATGATATATTTTTACCACCTGCTTTGATAGCAAGGTTGCTCAACTGTTTTGTGTTGTAGCGGAGTAATTCAAACTCCTGTAAAAAAGAATTTCCTGCTCCGGGCTTTAACCCCAATGCCGAAAACTCTTTAGTGAGATAGTCCAAAGTTTTTTTCTCTCCATTGCCACCAATACCGCGTCCCTCAAATTCATCTGAGGCCAGTACGGATATATGTCGAATCAACCCTGCTGGCGTTATAACCGACTCAGGGGAATGTACTTTTTCCTTAATTTCGCAGCCGGAAAACGCCAGAACAACAGCAACAAAAAACACTACATAGATTTGAGAGTTTTTCATCATAACTCTATCACCCCGGTTAAATATGTAACGGCCTTGCCTGAAATAACAACTCTCTCTCCTCTGTGCTCGCAAAAAATTTCGCCACCACGTTTTGAAACCTGCAAAGCATGCAACGATGTTTTTTGTAAACGTGCTGACCAATACGGTGCAAGCGTGCTATGTGCCGAGCCGGTTACGGGGTCTTCGTTAATTCCAACCGAAGGGGCAAAATATCTGCTCACAAAATCTATACCCTTAACATTCGAAGGGGCTGTAACTATAACACCCTGAGCATCCAATGCTTTTAACTGAGAAAAGTTGGGGTGCATAGATTCAATATCTCTTTGCAGCTCATATACAGCCAAATAGTTTTCTCCTTTATAAACCTCTTTAGGGGCAACGCCAAGAGCTTTAGATAAGTACTCTTCTATTTCAATCTTTGGTAAGGGTATTGAAGGGAAGTCCATTGAAATCATCGAATGAAAAGTGCTTACTTGCAGATAGCCACTTTTAGAGTGGAATACAATACTCTCCTCTTCATAGCCGCGGTGGTGGAAAAGTACATGTGCAGAAGCAAGTGTGGCGTGTCCGCATAAATCAACCTCTACGGTAGGCGTAAACCAGCGTATTTCAAAATCTTCTCCCTTTTTTGTTATAAAAGCCGTCTCCGAAAGATTGTTTTCCGTTGCAATCTTCTGCATTGTTTTTTCATCTAAAGGTTGGTCGCAGATACAAACACCTGCAGGATTACCTTTAAACAATTCACCGGTAAAAGCATCTACTTGGTAAAACGGTATCTTCATTATTGCACCATTGTTTAGTAATAGAGAATTTCTTCTACTTCAAATATAGTATTTATAGTATTGGATTGTAACCCCCTTACTTTTCCCCATGTCAATATTAGCGAATATATAAACCCCTCAGTTCAGAATTCTTTCTGTATTTTGCAACTCATTCTAATATGGTTTTGAGGTTTATATGTTACTTTCATTCAGAAAAGTATTTCTGCTTACTCTCACGCTGCTTGTTACGGCGTATTCTCAGCAAACAGACGATTCGTACAAACTCTACGATGATACTCAAGTTGCACGCGTGGATATTACTATTGCCCCAGAGAAATTAACTTGGATTTTTCAGAATGTGAGTAGCGACTCAGAACACGTTGCCTCCTTTTCCTTTAAAAACAAATACATAAACGAAACTTTTGATTCTATTGGATTCCGTTTGCGTGGAAACACTTCACGCGATGCAAAGAAAAAATCTTTTAGTGTATCATTTAACACCTTCAAAAAGGGTGGCTCGTTTTATAGCATTGATAAAATTAATCTTAACGGCGAACACAACGATCCTTCGCTTGTCCGTTCTAAACTCAGCTTTGATATGTTTCAACGCGCAGGTATTATTTCTTCGCGTGTGGGGTACGCTGAGGTTTACATCAACAACAAATATTACGGACTCTATATAAACGTTGAACATATTGATGATGAATTTTTATGGAAGAATTACGTTGACGATTCCGGTAATCTCTGGAAATGCCTTTACCCTGCCGACCTTACCTACAAAGGCAGTGACCCTGCTATTTACAGGGATATGAAATCGGGTGATAACTTTGTTTATGAACTCAAATCCAACGAAGCACAAAGCGACTATTCGCAACTCGTTCGTTTGATAACAATTTTAAATTCTACTTCAACGGCCTCTCTACCCGACTCACTCGAAAAGATTTTTGATATGCGTACTTTATTGCAATACTACGCCATGAATACTCTTATTGGCTCCTGGGATGACTATCGGTCTTTAAGAAACAATTACTACCTCTACCTCAATCCCACTAATCAAAAATTTGAAATCATACCTTACGATTATGACAACACATTTGGAGTTGATTGGTTTAACAAAGACTGGGCTACTGCTAATCCGTACTCTTATCCTAAAGCAAACTCCGGAAGTCGCCCCTTGTGGGATAAGATTATTGTTAATAACCAGTATCGCGATTTATACACACACTTCATTGAATTCTATCGCGACAATGTGTATGCCCTAAACATTTGGGATAAGCGACTGGATTCACTGAGAAATCTTCTCGCCAACCCCGCTTTTGCAGATACATTCAGAACATTGGATTATGATTTTAATACAACCGATTTTATCGTTTCATACTCAAATTCATACAGCAACCAGCATGTTAAAAAAGGCATTCGCCAGTTTATGAACGACCGCGTTTCTTCGCTTGGAAGTCAGCTCAATTATAAAAACGCGGCTCCTATGCTCTATTACTATTCAATAAGTGATGCAACCCCGGGTGCAAACGATTCATTGTTTATAAGTGCATCGGCATTTGGCAAACCTGGATTAAAAGAAGTAAAGCTGTGGCTTAATAAAAACGATGGTAGCGCGGCTATTGGGTATGTTATGAAATTTAGTCCAATACCGGGCACTACTCTTGTTGAAGAAATCGACCGCTATACGGTTACTCTTCCGCCTTTAGGCGCAAATGTAAATGCAAACATTTCCTTTTCTGTCACGGATAATACTCAACAGAGCACTTTTTATCCGAGAGGAAGCACTATTAAAATTACTTCTGGTGGAGTGAGTTTTACCGATGTGGTAATCAATGAATTTTTAGCAGATAACGCAGTTACCACTCCTGACGGCGCAGGCGATCACGACGATTGGTTGGAACTGTATAACCCAACTAACAAACCCGTTTTGTTAACCGGGCGTTATTTAACTGACTCACCCGACAATTTAAAAAAATGGAGATTCACAAAAGATTCTTTATTTCTCAATCCCGGTGCTTACATGCTCATTTGGTGTGATGAAGATTCTGACCCAACTGAAATACATACCAATTTCAAATTGAGTAAAGGCGGTGAGTTTCTTGCTCTCACTGATTCTACCGGAACAACCGTAATTGACTCGCTTTCATTTGGTCAACAGACAACCGATATTTCTTACGGCAGAAAACCCGATGGCGGAAATACTTGGGTATTTATGAATCCTCCAACCCCTGGTAACTCAAACACTGGTACCTCAATTCAAAACATTGAGCTTCCTTTAACGTTTTCGCTCACTGCATATCCAAATCCGTTTAACCCGGAAACAACTATACAATACACTATTACCGAGAACTCCAACGTTGAGATTTTAATGTATTCTATTGTTGGCGAGTTAATGTTTGAAGTTAATCAGGGTTTGCAAAACAAGGGATTGCACAATTATCAGTGGAACGCTTCCGCACTTCCTTCGGGAGTTTATTTTATAACTGTTAAAACCGAAACGAATATCAGCACTATTAAAACCATGTTACTTAAATAGTTTTAGTAGTGGTTTAAAATTCAGAGGCAGTTACTGCAAAAGTACCTGCCTCTTTTTTTTGTAAATATGCTATAGATTAAATTATTTCAAGAACAGCATTTTTCCAACCGAGTTGAATACTCCCGCACGCAAGCGATAGAAATATACACCTGATGGCAGTCCGTTCATATCAACTGTTATATCGTGCCGACCTGCATTAACAAAACTGTTTAACACCGTTCTTACTTCTGCACCAGTCATATCATAGATTATTAATTCCACTTGCTCAGCTTGTGGAATGGTAAAAGCAATAACAGTAGAAGGGTTAAACGGATTGGGATAGTTTCCGAGTAAAGCATATGCTTGTGGCGCAACACTCTCTTGGTCGCCGCGAACATCAAGTACAAATCGTGTTGGATCCGGGAAGCCGTCTTTATTGGTATCGGGTTCCACAACTGTAAACACCAATAAACTATCAGGACCTGCGGTACCTTTAGTTGCTTCGTTATCCGGTTGTGAATCAGCGGTTCCCCAGTTATAACCACCTGCAAGAACCGACACAAATTTTAACTTAACCCCGGCTGGTACTTTTCCCGCACCCAAACCGTAAAGGTCGTTCCAACTCATAGCTATTTCAGCATCCTCTCCTGCCGCACCCCTAACTCCATTAACAACTGCACTCATATTGGTGCTGGTGTTGGAATCTATTCGGAATAAGCCGGGAGAGTTTTGGAAATAAGCCGGAACAAAGAAATCAATTGCGTCTTCTGTTTTGAAGCGAATATTTTTTGCATAATCTCCGTTGTATATCGAACCGGTGCCCTGTCTGAAGTTGGTAATACCTCCCGGTAAACCAGCTTCAATATAAATCATGAGTGTGTTGTTTTTATCATTGAGCACATAATCAACACCGAGATACAAAGAGTCTGCATCCCACGTAGCGTAAAATCCGTAAAGCTCATTATCGGGGGCTTTATTAACAGAATCTTTTTTCGGATTCCACCAGCTATCCAGCTCGCCATCGGTAACTCGTTTCCATTCAGCAACCCAATCAGAGTTTGAGTTATTGATAGTACCATCAATTGTTGGTTTCCCAAACGTGGCAATTACAGAATCTTTTGGCTGCAATACTTTTAGAGTAAACGAGGTTGAGTCGTATGCTCCTTTTCCATCGGTGACTAACAGTGTTATTATTGATGACCCGGTATCTTCAATCGCGGGAGTGCCAGAGAGCAATCCGCTTTTTGTACCAATGCTCAACCATGCAGGGGCTGCACTAAACCCGTAGAGCAACGAATCGTTTTGTGCGTCGTTAGCAACTGCTTGCAATTCAAAGCGTTTAGTTGCAACAACCGTTTTTTCTGTAATATTTTGCAATACAGGAGCTGTATTAAATTTAGTTGAAACCGTGAATGTGTCTGTTGCTGCTCCGCCTTGTGTATTTGTTATACGAACAACTATTGAGCTCATGCCTGTATCAGCAACAGCAGGAGTTCCTGAGAGTAATCCTGTAGAAGATATTGAAAGCCATGCCGGTGCACCCTCTGTTGCGTACTGCAACACAGCACCGTTTACAGCTACGGCGTTTACTTGAAACTTAAATGCGGAACCGGTATAGGTTACAAAATTGGGTATCAGTTCAATTGCGGGTTCGTTGGCAATTTTTGAGAGTGTATCTGCAACAAATAATGTATAGCTGCGTGGAGGTGCCCAAAGCTTAACTCTATTTTTTGCACCCGGGGATGCTGGACCAACTACTTGTTTGTTGTTATCTCTTCCTGTAAAATCTTTATACCATTTTCCAATTTGCTCTTCGGTATCAACCCATACATCCATCCATTGTGTTGGGTGATTGTTTATCAGTAAATATCCGCCTTTTTGTGAACCAAAACCATTACGGCGCGCAACATAGATATTGCGTGAGTTTGCTGCCTGGTCTTGCCCACCATCCTGTCGAATATAATAAGCGTTCAAACCATCACGCTTAGTTGTTCCGCCACCAAGGTGAACACGACGAATCCACATCAGAGTGTCAATTCTTCCGGCTAATCCGTAATCAACATAATCTTTGAAAAATACTGTCGGCCTTCCCTCTGAAAACAATATGTATGCATATGCAAGGTGTTTATCAGCAAGAACGGGGTCGTGTCCTGAATCAATCGAACCATCGTATCCAACCCGGTCGAAATCATGATTCTCAACAAAAGTTGCAACATCAAACGAGGAAACACCATTATTTATAAGTCCGGCTCCATCCAAGTTAGTCATCCAATACGAGCCATTGGTTGCATTACACATTTCTTTAAGGGAGAAACGAAGCGGGAAGTCGAACATCGAAATGCCTGCTCCATTTGTTTTTACGCTGTTCAACCATCCTTTAATTTCATCAACACCCGACCAATGCTCTGCGACTATATATCCATTGCCGGCAGTTGCTTGAACACCTTTTATCCACCAAGCCATAAAAAACGGATCTATCGGTTTTACCGCATCTATACGAAAGCCATCAAACCCTACTACATTTCTGAGGTAAATGCCCCATTGAATTAAGCTATCGCGAACCGCTGTATTATTATGATCAAGCCACTCACCAAATCTAAACAGAGGGTCTGTAGCAGTAAATCTTGTGTCAACAAAACAGTTCAAACTATTAGGGTAAAAAGACATTGCGTCTTTTTTGAATCTTCCGCTTCCGTTGGGATAGTTAAATAATAAATAAGCTGAATCGGGGACAATAGGATTACCATTATTAACCGGTATGCAAGTATATTTTAATTTATCCTCACCACCCATCATGTGGCGCATCACTGCATCGGCATATACTTCAATACCAACACCATGGAAAATATCTAACGCACGCTCAAGTTCTTTTCTGCTTCCAAAACGAGTTTCGGTTGAACCCTTTTGAAAGTATTCACCAAAATCGTAGTGATCGTAGGGGTCATAACCCATTGAAAAACCACCACCGGCTCCCTTATAGGGCGCAGGAAACCAAATACCACTAAAACCTGCACTTGCTAAACGCGGTGCAAGTGAAGCAAGTGAATCCCACCAAATACCTCCCGGTGTTGAGTTCCAATAAAATCCTTGCATAAACACATCGGATTTTGGTGTGTTGAGCGCACCCGAGGGCTGAGCCAACAACGCTACACTAAAAAAAGCTACAACTACTACGATTAGTTTTTTCATATCAATCCTAATTTATCAGTTTTCCGGGTTTTCGTGATGACGTAACTTTCAAAATAACTATGTTTGCTCTGTTACACAATAGTTAAAACACATTAATTTAAACTTAATGAATGTGAGGGGGTGCTAAATAGATAAAGGGTTCGAAGGGTAAATTTCGCAATATCCAATACAACACAAGAACTATTGCCAATGCTAAAATCAGCCTGCCATCAGGGCGCCAAACAAAAAGTGTTTTTCCAAAAAACACTTGTACTGTTCGAGCAACAAGTGCATACGTAGCTACTGAGAGTGTGAGAGGTAAAAATAAATTGTATCGAAGTGCGTTAAGAATATCGAAGTGAAGTAAAAAATGAACACCGCGTGTGCCGCCACAACCGGGACAGTAATAGCCCGTGCTTTCATAAAAAAGACAAGGAAGAAAAGTATGCCTGGCATAGGGGTCTATGCCGTACACAAAAACTGTTGCTACAACAGCAGCAACCCAAAGAAGTACAACCGCTAATTTCTCCCCCAAACTTTTGCTTATAAACCGGCCGGCCATTTTCCTTTTGGCATTTGAATAGTAGGCGATTGTGAATCACCCGGCAGGGAATCCAGATTGAGCGGAGTATTGAAATCACCGTTTATAAACTGTGCATCTGAACTAAAAGCAAGAATTGGATAAAAGATGAACGGAAGAAATATCAAGCCTATAGCGAATCCGCCACCCTTACCAAAATTACGCGCCAAATCGAACATTGTGATCAGATAAGCAATAATATTTACAAAAGGAATCATCAACAGAAATAGCCACCACCACGGTCTGCCACAAATATCTAACAAAACAATGGTTTGATAAAAAGGAACAATAGATGCCCAACCCGGCTTACCGGCTTTTGTGTAAATTTTCCATGTACTAATTATCATCAAAAGGATTAGTACACCCATTACGGAAAAATAAATTACCAAAATACCTAAGAGTGCATCCGGGTCTAAAGTATCAAATTGTTCCAGGTTTTGATTCTGAAATTGTGCAAATAACAATGCCATCATCTTTACCTCCGTTAAAACCATTCTTTCTGTTGAGCGATATAGGTTCTGTAAAATTCTTCGTCAGTTTTTACTAAGTACAAAATACCTTCTATCAATCCTATTACACCAAAAGCGGCTGAAGCAATAAAGCAAGTAAATATGGTTACCAAAAGCATTATTAAACCTGCTTTATTGTATCCTAAATAAAACTTGTGTATGCCAAATGTGCCAAGGAGTATAGCAAGAATTCCTGCGATTACTTTTTTTGAATTCGCTTCTGAAAGTTGTTGTTGGGTGAGTTCCATGTTTTACTGTCCTAACTTGTATAAACATTTTTACCAACATACAGAGATTTTTACCAAAATAAAAAAGTTAACTCTTGTTTTTTTTGACTTTCTCTTTTAATTTTATGATGTTAAGAAGTGGTTTTACCTCAAAATGCGGTAGGCCTATCCGTTAAAATAAACATGGGTTAGGAGATACTTATGTATTGTACCTCTTGTGGAAAACAAGTTCCCGATGGCGCTCGCTTTTGCTTGAACTGTGGCAAAGAGATGAATGCACCAAGCTATGGGAATTCTTCAAATCAAACTTTTCAAATGAGTAGTCCTCCCCCAACAAACAACTCTCAACACCAATTTGGCAATGCACCCAACGTTGAAAACCATTTGGTTAAAGCTGTTTTATCAACTCTGTTTTGCTGCTTACCTCTTGGCATTGTTGCAATTGTGTATGCTTCACAAGTGAATACTAAAGTTACCGCAGGCGACTATCAGGGCGCACAAATAGCATCCGATAACGCATCACGTTGGGGAAACATTAGTATCGGCATTGGCTTGGTTGTGATAGTTGTTTATGTTCTATTGGTTGTTTTAAGTGTAGCTGCAGGCGTTCCGATAGAATAAGGGGACGTTTTACCTATCTTTGTATTTCTTAATCTAAGGATTTTTAATGCAAGGTAATGCCCCTTCGTTCCCAAAAGAACTTGAAGTTTTTAATACTGATAGACCTATCTCCCTCCAAGACTTAGAAGGGCGGATAGTCCTTATTTATTTTTGGTCGTATTCAATTCTTGAATGCGAGCTTTTAATAAAACAGATTCAACAATTGGAACGAGAGTTTTCGGACTCCCTTTCCGTGGTAGGTATCCACGCTCCAAAATTTGAAGGTGAAAAGGATCGGGAACAGCTAAGAAAATCCATTCTGCGCTTAGGCATTGAGCACCCCATTATTAACGACAAAGATTTTCGTATTTGGGGAAAATACGGAGCAAAAGTTTGGCCGACATCGATGCTCATTACTCCTTTAGGTGATGTGAGCGGCTTTATTACCGGCTCAACAGTTTATGATGCACTTTATGAAGGAATTGAAGCCCTACAAACTCAATTCGAAATGTATTTAAACCCCACGAAATTGATACCCTTAAAACGCGAAAATTTGCGCACTCCACAATCTGTTCTTTCTTTTCCTATGGGTGTTATTGCAGATCCGCTAACAAAAAAACTCTACATTGCAGATACTGCTAACCATAGAATTGTTGTTACAACCACTGAAGGGCAAGTTCTTTTTGTTATTGGTAATGGGTTTGCCGGTTTTGCTGATGGAGCTTTTGAAACTGCTCAATTTGATTCCCCTCAAGGTTTGGCTTTATTAAACGGCGATTTGTATGTAGCTGACTCGGGCAACAACAAAATTCGCAGAATAAATACCACATCCCGCTTTGTTGAAACCCTGCCGATTCAAGAGTACTCTTTTGAATTTGATGCCGAAGGAACTAACGATACCGGAGTTTTTATTCCAACCGGACTTCTCTCTTATGGTAAAACTTTACTTATTGCATCTTCGGGAAACAACCTTATCTTTAGCTTTGACACGGAAAGCGAGCAACTACTTCCATTTGCCGGCTCCGGTCGTCTTCAATTAAAAGACGGTAAAAATGAAACCGTTGATTTTGCTCAACCAACCTCGATAGCAAAAGCTGCCGGCTCTCTGTTTGTAGCCGACTCACTTTCTTCGTCTCTTCGTCTTATGAAGGAAGAAGAAAACTCGGTTGTTGTAACAACTATCTCCGGAAAATCATTGTTCGAGTATGGTGATGCGCTTGGTGATACAGAGCATTCTCTCTTCCAATATCCGCGTGCACTAACTTATTCTTCGGGAAAATTATTTGTAACGGATTCGTTAAATCACAAAATTAAAGCAATCGACCCTATCGCTTTTCAAGCTTCGCTTATAACGGGGGCGGAACCCGGTTTTGTTGATGGTGATTTTAAGGAAGCGCGCTTCGATTTTCCTACCGCTATTACAGCTCTCGATAACTCGTTATATGTATGCGATACCAATAACTCCGCTATTCGTGTTGTTTCTCTCCAAAATCAAACCGTTAACTCCCTTGCTTTGCATTCGTTAGCACCACTTGAAAAACAGTATTTTTATTCTCGTGAATCACTTATAGCGGAATCAATCGAAATAAGGAATTATAACCACGAGGAATTGGAAGCACTTTCCGTTGAGCTCTTTTTCCCTCCTGATTTTGAGTTTACCACAGGTGAGTATCAACATTGTAAGCTTATAGATAAATTAGGCAAGATTATTCAGGTAAAACCGTTTGATGAAATTGAGTTTCTCACAGGCACAGAATTCGCTATTCACGATGAATTCTTTTTCGAGATTACTGTTTACTACAACCATACGGAACGAAAAGCCGAACAAAGAATAGACAGACGAGTTTATTGGTTTAAACACAAACCCGAAGAATCCGGCGAGTCTTTTACGCTCAGAATCAGGGTTAAATAGCCGTTAGTCTAATCTTTCAACCGTTTGTTTAATTACCGTTCTACCATTTTACAATAACGTTTATTTTTGTTTGAATTATTATTCAACACATGGAATTACTATGAAAACTATTGCAACTATTTTCTCTCTATTTTTCTTGCTGGTTATGCCCCTCTCAGCGCAGCAGGATAGTACTTTTACACCACCAACACCCGAAGAGCCTGATAGCAATAGGGCTATTTTTGGTAGCAGTTGGTGGGATTGGGATGAGAGCGACCATGAATTTAATTCGTGGGAATGGGAACATTGGAATATGGATTTTGGACCTTCGTTTGAAAATCCAATCATAAATGTCAGATATGGTTTATTAACTTCTTCCTACAAAGGATTAAGCGAAAAAATCAAAAATGCCGGATTGGTAGAACTTGAACTGGGCTATTCATCTTTGAGAGATGAACCAGGAAGCTTTAACTACTACTCTCCCAAATATCACAGCCAGTCTCTTTTTCTACGTCATGCAAAAACAGGTTATGGCGTTAAAGATGATGCTCTAACTGCTATCGATGCCGATTATTGGAATTTTGGTTATTCACTGGCCGATGGGTATGGCTACTCACTCGGCAAAGACGCTTATTTATTTTTAATCAATGGCGGCGGCATTAATTGGACAAAAATGGATGTTAAAAATATGGCATCTCTTTCACCCTCCGATAGCAACTTAATAGCCCTCTATGATGGAAGCTTCCGCTTTGGAGGAAAAATGACTAGCACCCTTATGATTAAGCCCATAAGCAATGCCGGTATCAGCTTTACACATGAACGCAACATTGTTTTCCCAAGGGTTCTCTTTTGGTATATGAGCTTAAGCTATATTTCAGAATTTGTTTCACAAGCAATATTAGAAGGCTTCTTAGACGAAATTTACGAGTCTTCACCAGCAGCGGGTCCGATTGTTGGCTTTATTCTTAAAGCGGGATTATCGTTCGGATTTAACGAACTCCGCAAGAATGATGTATTTTGGCCAATTAACACTCCTTCACCTCTTGTTCAGGATGGATATACCGCCTCAATAAACTTTACTTTCTAATATTTGCTTAACAAAAATTTACGCCCCTCTGAACTCTGTTTCTGAGGGGCTTTTTTTATAGTATCAGATAGCTTAAATTTTGGATTGTATTCATTATAAAATTGGACTTCGCAATGTTCGACGATTCACTACTGCAAATTCTTTGCTGTCCCGAAACTAAAGCCGATTTAGTTAAAGAAGGGGATGCCCTTGTATCAACTGATGCAAAAACGCGTTATGTCTTTAAAATTGTTGATGATATTCCCATTATGCTTTTAGAAGAAACTGTAGTCATGGATGAAAAGGAGTGGCAGGAGTTAATGGCAAAACATGGCAAAGCTTCTAAGTAAACGGCTTAGAACCGGGCTGTTGAATTAAGTCCTTGTTCTAAAAGTTTAAAATACGTTGCGTGGTCTATGTTTTTTGCTCCAAACATTTCGAGATGGGGGTTGTGTAGTTGAACGTCTAAAAGACTAAAACCTTGATATTCTAAATGCTTAATCAAATGGGCAAAAGCTACCTTCGATGCTTGGGGTTTTTTACTAAACATAGATTCACCTAAAAAAACACCAAACAGCGATAGTCCGTACAAGCCACCAACTAACACCTCTTTTTCGTAAACCTCAACCGTGCGTATAAATCCGCTATTATACAGCGGAGTATAAGCTCGCTTTAACCGTTCGCTTAACCATGTTTCCTCCCTATCCGAGCAACCAGCAAGCACTCCCGGAAAATCACGATTAGAGTAAAGCTCGAACTTATGTTCCCGCATATACTTCTTTAAGGAGCGCGGGATATTATAATTGTCGAGTGGTATGATACAGTGCTCCTTTGGTTCAAACCACTCAACAATTTCCGAATCCTTGCTATCAGCCATAGGAAAAGCACCACTAAGGTACATAGAAATCATCTGACTCGGCTCTAAGATCTTTTCAGACCGTGCTAATCTTTCCTCGTGGCTAAATTCATCTATATAATCAGAATAATCTGACATTTAAGCGTGTTTCTCCCACACTCGTGCTATTTCTACAATAAGCTGAACCGCCATTTCCATATCCTGGATGGCTACCCACTCTGTTTTAGAATGATAGCTATGCTCACCTGCAAAGATATTTGGTGTAGGCAAACCCATGTAACTTAAACGGCTACCGTCGGTACCACCGCGAATAGGGCGAGAAATGGGCTTCATACCCAAAGCAATAATTGCTTCTTCAGCGTACTTTGCTACTTGTGGATGATCATCCAGTATATATCTCATATTCCGATATTGCTCAATAACCTGAAAACTAACACGCGCTCCAGGAAACTCGGCAATTGCTTCGTTGGCAATTTTTTGGAGTAAGGTTTCGTACTCTGCTAATTTTGCAGTTTCAAAATCACGGATAATAAACCGAAGAGTAATCTCTTCTTCATTGCCCGACATTCCAACGCAATGGACAAACCCTTCTCTTCCTTCGGTAGTTTCAGGCGAAAGCGTATCTTTTGGTAATTTTTCAACAAATCGTGCAGCAACTTTAACTGCGTTAATCATTACACCCTTTGCATAACCGGGGTGAATATTTCTGCCCTGAAACCGAATTACCATTGCATCAGCATTAAAATTTTCTGATTCAATTTCACCGCGTGTTTGCCCATCTACGGTATATGCGTATTTGGCTCCAAATGCAGGAACATCAAATTTTTCGGTTCCGCGTCCCACTTCTTCATCAGGGGTAAAACAGATTTTAATGGTTCCGTGCTTTACTTCAGGATGACTAAGGAGATACTGCACTGCATCCATAATTTCAGCAACGCCTGCCTTGTTATCGGCTCCTAATAGCGTTGAACCATCTGTTGTTATAATATCAAACCCAATCATATCTTTCAAATCGTGATTATCCTCAGCGCGAATTACCTGTCCGTCTTTCTCTAAAATAATATCGCCGCCTTGGTAATTTTTTACAATATTGGGCTTAACTCCTTCACCGGTAACCGCCGGAGAGGTATCCATATGTGAGATAAAACCTATAACGGGAACATCCTTTTCGGAATTCGA
>CALKUG010000263.1 GCA_937996765.1 uncultured Ignavibacteria bacterium | reverse complement strand
AATTTAATACCACCGATGTACCTTTAACATTCGCTGAGAATGATGTGAGTTCTACTGGCAAGGCTGTTACAACACCCGCTGTAGAAGGAGTTACTGCACTGCCAGTAGATGGGTAAACTATCATATGCGTTAGAACTTGAGGGGTTGCACCAATATTATTATTGTTATTAGGCCAAGTAGCCCAAACATAATTTGCGGTAGGATTGTTTGTCCACATGACTATGCCGATTTTCTGTCCGCTTCCCGGGGTGAAAGCTAACGCACTCCACGGTACCCTCAATCTGACCTCTGAATCAGAATTAGAGAAAGTAACTTTTGATCGGACATTTTCATTTCCAGAGCTATCAGCTGCATAAACCCAATTGTTACTATTTACCCTCCAAATCTCATATCTATTTCCATTAGTTACTGGTAGACCATGAAAATTTGAATTATTTTCATAAAAAATAATATAGTCAAGATTGGGACTTCCGGTTAAAAAAGAAACATTGTTAAAGGAGGAGTCAATTCCGTTTGTACCATCTGGATCAGTATCAATTGCTGCATAGTACATATCTGATGAATAGTTCGTTCTTCCACCTGTCCAACCAAGATAAAGATAAGTAGCATCCCAATGCGTGTAAAAAGTAGCTGTATTTGTTCCTAATGTTCCATCTGTCCCAAATGCTGTAGCATTATTATCTACTGCTGCCATTGATACAGTTTTTGGTGATTGTCCCCATACAGTTATGGTGACCATCAATAAAAACATCGTTAATAATTTTTTCATAAATCCTCCTCGGATGAAATTTTTCTTTTTAATTTTTGTGAAATGAAAACGAAACGAAAGGTTGCTATAACCCTGTTCAAAATACGAATTTTTGTTTAAACACCAAATACTTTGAAGTAGTTATTTTATCTTAGCAACGAATTTTTTCGTTTATTTTCCGCTAAATCAAAATAATTATTTTCTTTGTTGTTCTAAAAGCAGTTGTTGTACATATGCTCGCCACAATGCCAAGTTATCCAGGTACAGCCCCGCGGCAACCAAACCTTGCTGCTGTTTTGCAAGTATCGCCCTGCCGCTTTCATTGGCTCCTTCCCCCAATCCTTGGAAACTCCTTCCCCCTGCCAAATCTTCAATAAACGTTTGCATTATGGCTCCCAATTGTAAAAACTGGGGATTCACCCCCGTACTCCTTAGCGGCTTCAATACTTCCTCGTTACTCCGTGTCCAGATAATTCCCCCTGTTTTTGATGCCTTTTCCATCGCTTTAGCGGGAGTCTCTATCTCTGCCAACGCATTCACATTTGCCTGAAACAAATTCTTGATATCCTTCCCGAATCCAAAATCAATTTGCATGTAAATCCGGTCAAGAAACCGCTGCGGATCTGCAAGTAAATCGGTGAGAGTCCAGAACTCCTTCCCGTGATGAAAACTCCTATAAACAGCAAACGGGAAATGAATTTGATTCAATAATTCGTACGAATGAATACCGTATGCAGTAAAAACATATTTCTCCAATGTGTCCTCTTCACGCTTAATTACTATTCCCCCGGGGTCAACACCATGGTTCAAAAGATAAGGAACCTGAAACTCCCGCAATGCCTGCTCCGCTTCTTTCCGCGTTTCGTAACGATTTGCAACCGAAGCCCCTTCCCCATCGGTAAACACTACATAATAATACGTTTTTGTAACCCTGTGATAATGGGTAAAAACCGTAATCACATCATTGGGTCCCGCATGTGAAGCATTGTGCGACTTTATAAAATACGTGGTTGTGGTACCCGTTAAAGAGAAATCCTTTTGCACTGCAGGTGGCAAATTGCCCAAATTACCGTGCTCCCGTTCAATTTCGTATCTGTACCGATGCTCCCGTTTCGTCATAAAAAGTGCATCACGGAGCATAAAATCGGAAGCATTTACATCCCACGTTAAACTGCCGTGCGGCAATTTTTTAACCTTAGGATGTGGGGATTGCGGTAAACCCTCTACGCCAATTTCCACCGCACCGTACGAAAGAGTTAAACCCTCATCAAAAACATCGCTTTCGATAGAATCGAACCCGCGGAATATGGAATCGAGTGCATTTGGCTCATTTGCGGCCCTTTGCATCGCCAAAATAGTATTAAGTTTATGAGCCACCAGCGACATCGAATACGGCTCCCTGCCCTGCTCTATAATGCGTTGCCTCTCCTCGGGAGCCCAGTGCTCCCCCCGTTTTAACCTCAGATTCCTCTCAGCCCTGCGACTCTTTTCAGAAAAGAATCCATAAACCGATTGCTGTAAACCCATTAAATCACTATGGGTTAACGAATTTTGTTGAAAGTTGGAATTCATTTTATTTTGCTCCTATTTTGTGTAAAAAACTGGACTCGGGACTCAGGACTCAGGACTCGGGACTCAGCCCCGATAAATCGTTCACCACGGCGAATCTTCGAGGATTT
>CALKUG010000262.1 GCA_937996765.1 uncultured Ignavibacteria bacterium | reverse complement strand
TCATCAGGTGAAGTAAAATTGTAAATCGCCTCGGTTTGCGACTCGAGCACCCCGCCTTTTTGATCTGTTCGCTCAACAATTGGTGTAAAAGTAAAAAACTTCTCATCCTTCTGAAAAACTTCTATTTCAGTGAGCGTGATATCACTCACCGATTTATCGGTTGTGTTGTACAACAACACTACGCCTGTGCAATGGAATGTGGGCTTTGTACCGGGCATAAGGTTTACCCAGACGTTCTGCTGTCCTATTGAAAGCGATACACCCTTTTCTCTACCGCCTTCTTCTGTTTCAGAAGCACAACCGGAGAGGAGGAATAGCGCAGCAATACCAAGACTAAAAAACAATAGTCTCTTCATACGTTCCATATACGTGTTTAAGTTCTTCTATCATTTCACCCATGGTTACATTGTTAAGTGCGGCATGGACAAAATGAGGCATTAAGTTATTTTGGTCAACGGCTGCTTTATTGATTTGTGCAAGTGCCTCATTTACCACTTCACTATCACGTTGTTGTTTCATTTCGCTCAACTGCCGCCTTTGTTTAATTTCAACTTCGGGCGATACGGTGAGTAACGGAATGTCTATTTTTTCATCAGCTTCAACAAATTCATTTACGCCTACAATAATTTTTTCTTTTCGTTCAACTTCCTTTTGATATCGGTAAGCGGCTTCACCAATATTCTTCTGGAAATAACCCGACTCAATGGCTTCAATAACACCACCAAGGGCATCTATTTCATTAAATATTTCTTCGGCTTGTTTTTCCATTCTATCTGTTAAATGTTCTACCATATAACTGCCTCCCAAGGGGTCAACTGACGCGGTAACTCCTGTTTCGTAGGCAATTATTTGTTGAGTGCGCAAGGCAATTTTCACTGCTTTTTCGGAAGGTAATGCAAGCGTTTCGTCCATTGAATTGGTGTGTAAGGATTGCGTACCCCCAAGAACAGCGGCTAACCCTTGCATAGCGGTGCGAACAATATTGTTTTCAGGCTGCTGTGCTGTTAGCGTGCATCCGGCAGTTTGGGTGTGGAAGCGCAACCACCACGAACGGGGATTTTTAGCTCCGTATTTTTCTTTCATTCGTTTTGCGAATATTCTGCGAGCAGCCCTAAACTTGGCTACCTCTTCAAAAAAATCTAAGTGTGAATTAAAAAAGAATGAAATGCGCGGTGCAAATTCATCTACATCAAGTCCGCGTTTAATAGCATCTTCAATATAAGCAAATCCATCTGCGAGTGTGTAAGCAAGTTCCTGCACTGCAGTAGAGCCCGCTTCGCGAATGTGGTATCCGCTTACAGAAACGGGATTCCACTGCGGGACTTCTCGTGTGCAGTATTCAATCATATCGGTCACTATGCGCATAGAAGGGAGCGGTGGGTAGATATATTCTTTCTGAGCAATGTATTCTTTTAATATATCATTTTGCATGGTGCCGCGTAATTTTTCAAAACCAATTCCACGTTGCTTTGCAATTCCTAAATAGAATGCAAATATCATGGCTGCGGGTGAATTGATGGTCATAGAAACGGAAACTTCATCCAGAGGTATATTCCTAAAAAGAACATCCATATCCTGAATTGAAGAAATGGATACTCCACATATTCCTACTTCTCCTTTTGCGAGTTCGGCATCAGAATCCCAACCCATAAGTGTTGGAAGGTCGAACGCAACGGAGAGCCCAGACTGTCCGTTCTTTAGCAAGTAGTGAAAACGCTCGTTGGTATCCTCAGGCGATCCAAATCCGGCAAACTGCCGCATGGTAAACATTTTTCCGCGATAACCGGTTGGGTGTATACCACGCGTGAAGGGATACATTCCGGGGAAAGAGATATCGGTTGTAAAATTGTTGCTAACACTTGAGGGGGTGTATAATAATTCAATGGGTTCGCCACTAACGGTGGTGTACTTATTTCTTTCGTTCTTTTGCTTCTTGAGCAATTCTTCGTACTGAGCTTGTAGCTTATCATATTCAGCGCGACTAACTGTATCCATGGGTAACCTTACTTGTTTTGATTAACTTGTTCTTCCAAATCGTTTGTCAAATTCATCGAGTGTGATCTTGATGACAATGGGTCTGCCGTGTGGGCAAACATAGGGATTCGAGGTT
>CALKUG010000261.1 GCA_937996765.1 uncultured Ignavibacteria bacterium | reverse complement strand
GTATATGCTGCCACAACCGGTGGTGTTTACCGCTCAGCAGATGGCGGAGCTACATGGAACTTAGTTGAAGTTCCGGGCAATGCAAATACTTTAAGAACAGATGTTACTATTGCAAAAGATGGAACTGTTTATTATACGGCAAGTTCAGTTGCAGGTGCTATTGCAGGAGTGAGAAAATCAACTGACGATGGTACATCATGGAGTTCGGCAAGCCCCGCATTACCAACTACCTACGGTAGAAGCATTGTTAAGACTGCACCTTCAAACTCAAACGTTGTCTATGTTTTCATCGAAGGCGTTGATGGAGGTGTTAATGTTCACGATCATCAACTATGGTATTCTACTGATGCAGGTGCTTCATGGACAAACAAAAGCACTCAAATTCCCGCAAACACAGCCCCCAATCTCGATAATTTTAGTACCCAAGGTGGCTATGATATGATTCTTTCCATAAAACCTGATGATCCTAAATTTATCATCGTTGGTGGTGTAAGTATATTCAAGATACACGATATCGATGCCGCAGATGATGCTATGACTCTCGCTCAAAAGCATATTGGCGGTTATGGAATGCAAGTTAACGGAACAGCAAATGCTCTCGGTGATTTTATCAATCATCACCCCGATAACCATTATGGTGTTTTCTTGCCCGGTAGCAACGTAAAGTTCTATTGTGCTAACGATGGTGGTATTGCAGTAACAGAGGATATTACCGCAGCATCAAGTGCTACTTTTTGGTCAGCACCAATACGCACCGGACTTAATATCGGACAGTTCTATAATATTTCATTAGACAAAGTTGATGGTACCGGTTTCCTTGCCGGTGGTTTGCAGGATCGCGGTAACTGGATGGCAAGAACTACGGGTGAACTGCAACCATGGCAAGAAGTTAGCGGTGGAGATGGTGCCTTTGCCGAAATCGAACCATCCGGTCAAGTATTTATGTCAACCACCAACGGCAACATTTTTAGATTTGCAAAAACAGATGCTACTTCTCCGGTTGCGGCAGGTGTTTCAATGACTCCGGCAACTTTAAAGAATCCATTGTTTATCAATCCATTTGATGTTGATAACTCCGATGGTAATAACATCTATTTTGGTGGTGGTAACGGCTCTGTTGCACCCAATACCATTGGTTTATGGAGAAGCACTAATGCTTTAGCTAATGAGCCGACATGGTCATTCTTCGAAAAATCAAAAGATTTAGACGGCGGTCAAGTTTCTTTTGTACAGGTGAGCAGAAACATATTATATGTTGGAACTTCCGGTGGAAAGCTTTACCGTTTAGAAAATGCCTCAGGCGCAGATCCAGCAACTGCTAATTTTACCGATATTTCAAACGGATTACCTGCCGGATATATAAGCGGTATTGCTGTTGACCCTGCAAACTCAGCAAATGTTATGATTACTTTCTCAAACTACCGTGTGGATAGAATTTGGTACAGTTCCAATGCCGGTGAAAACTGGATGAACGTTGGCGGAAATCTTAATGCTGAACAAGGTCCTTCGGTTCGTGCAGTTAAAATGTTTTCTGTTGGTGGCACGATTCATTACTTCATCGGAACAAGTACCGGTGTGTATTTTACCACCGCGCTTGATGGAGCCAATACAATCTGGACTCAAGAAGCAGTATCCTCCATCGGAAATGTTGTTGTGGTTTCTCTCGATATCCGCACTGAAGCAGGTGGACAAACCGTTCTTGCTGCAGGCACACATGGACGCGGTGCATTCCAAACCACGGTTTCCAACGTCCTCTCTTCTGATGAAAAGAATTCTGGTGTAGCTAAAGATTTCTCGCTCTCACAAAATTATCCTAACCCATTCAACCCTTCTACCACAATTAACTATAGCATTCCTAATGCTTCCAGAGTTACATTAACAGTGTATGATGTAACTGGTAGACAGGTTGCTACTTTAGTTGACGAAGTGAAAGAGGCAGGCAATTATTCACATAACTTTAACGCTTCAGGACTCGCAAGCGGTGTTTACTACTACAAAGTAGTTGCCGGCAAGTTTACTGAATCTCGCAAAATGTTATTAGTGAAGTAACCGTAAAATTTTCTAATTGTGTAGGCATCTGATTGTATAGATATATAAGTACACAATTCCAAAGCACTATTTAATTTAAGATGTCCTCCCATTGTTACATTGGGGAGGACATCTTAACTATTAAGCATACTTCTTCTGCCAATTTCATCAATTATTTTTAACACTATTTGGTAATAATTGAACTAATTTATAACAAAATTATGTTAAAATCTTGTTGAATGACATAATCAAATCAATTAACCTTTAATGAGATAAATTTATTGTGTATTCATAATTAATTTATATTTTTAATCGTTGTTTTCACAAAGTTTATCCTGAGTAAATTATTTAATTCGTAAAGGAGTTCCCATGAAGAAAACTGTGTACTCATTAATGAGTGCTTTGTTTCTGGTAACAATTCTTGCTTATACGGTGCAATACAACACACCTGAAGAACACGTTATAGACAAAGCCGCAAAAAAGCGACTCAAACAATACAATGTAGCAGAGCGTAAAAAACTCGAATTTTTGATGCTCCGCGATCCTAAAACCAATCAAATCCCCGAGAATATGCGTGCAATAGAGTTGGAGTATGCAAAAACTCTTCCTCAGCGCGGTGAGTATGTATTCTACAAAGGATTAGCAGTAAGAAACCCACAAGCATTAACATGGACTGAACGCGGTCCTAACAATATCGCAGGTCGTGTACGCGCGTTTGGTATTGATATTCGCACAAGTGCTCCTCCTACTCTATTAGCAGGTGGTGCTTCCGGAGGTATGTGGAAATCAACCGATGGTGGAACAACATGGACACTGAGAACAGCTCTCTCAGACCTCCATAGCGTAACCTGTTTGGCACAAGATACAAGAGCCGGACAGCAAGATGTCTGGTACTACGGTACAGGTGAAAACATTGGCGGAAGTCCCGGTGGTGAAGGTGCGAGCTATTTTGGTAATGGTGTTTTCAAATCAACCGATAACGGAAACACTTGGACCAAACTTGCAGCAACTAATGTTACCGACAATACTTCTTTTAACGGTGATTGGCAGTATGTGTTTAATGTTGCTGTTCATCCCACAACAGGTTCTGTATATGCAGCTACAACCG
>CALKUG010000260.1 GCA_937996765.1 uncultured Ignavibacteria bacterium | reverse complement strand
GAAATTTATTTTATTGAAGCTAATCCTAACCCTGATTTATCTCAAGATTCCGGATTTGTGCGCAGTGCTCTTGCTTCGGGATTTACTTATGGTGGAATACTCGCTGAAATTCTGAAATTAGCCCTCGCCAGAAAATAAAAAAGCCTGCATAAATTTCTTCACACAGGCTCTCAAACAAAACAAATAGATCTAATTAAGCTATTGCTTTAGTGGCAAATAGTTTGCTTTTAGCTAATTCGTATGCACCAAACATAACGCCTGAGTACATTAAATCTCCGAGAATAGTATTCTGGAAAAATGGTATCGCAGCAACGTAAGCTTGTGTTAATCCTGCTAAATCTTTTGTGTAAAGAGGATAGCTAAGCCACATACCAAAATTGGTTACAACAAAAAACAAAACTGATGAAGTTAAAGAGGCAACAGCAACTGAAGTTACACCAACACGGTTTTTCAACAACATGCCTATACCAACCATAGCAGCAAAGCTTGCATAAACATAGAGCATGCCTTGATGTAGGCCTAATACTAAATCAGAGATAAGCATAGCTACCATAGGTACTAAAAAGGCAAGGCGCTTATCTGAATAATATGCACCACCTAAAAGTGCCATAGCAGCAATAGGAGTAAAATTTGGTGGGTGAGGTATAAAACGAGTAACTACCGCAGCTACAATAAGACCTGCGACTAATAACATCTGGCTATTTTGAATTTTTTCTTTCATTGGAGATTTCCTTTCACTATACTTTTTCTAAACCCTGTTCCGTGATGAATTCTTAATTTTTATTACTGCAATGTAAGTAATTCAATCATAATTTAGAAACAGAGTTTTTATTCAATTAGTTGTAAAAATTAACAATTATTAGATACAATTGTTATTTATGGAAAATTTTAATTGCACCAGGGTTGATTCCAACATTATATTTCTTTAGAATTGCGCCTGATTCGGAGAGGTTTAGTATTTCACCCTTCGAAGTAAAGTTCCGGGGATTACCAACATAAATGTTTTTTGTAACTGCATCCCATGCTACGCTATAGATAACACCGAAGTCAGAATTTACATTATTACCTGTTATAATTAGCGTTTGAACTTTACTCTGAAGATTGATGCGATATAACCCTGTATTGTTCACTAATAGTAGGTTGGAATCATCCTGTAATGCTGCTGCTGAAGGGTTCCCTCCAACGGTTATTGAATCAACAATACTTCTGGTAGCGGGGTCAATTATATATACACCACCGGCAACTTCATTTGGGGGATACTTACCTGTGCAAACAACAATTACTTTTCCGGAAAGTGCAGTAAACATTCTTCTAGGATTAAACCCGACTTTTATGTTTTTTACGATTGTTCCTGAACTCGGATCAACTACGCTCACACTATCGCTTTCTCCAAAACCGGTATTGGCAACAAACAACATTCCGTTTGCTTTCACAATTCCCTCTGGTTTAGAGCCAACTTTAATTTTGTTGAGAACGCTGCGTGTATTGATATCAAAACGAATTATTTCGTCGTTATAGAGGCTACTTACATACCCTTTTCTGTCTGAATCTATGTAAATATTTCTTGGACTCGACCCAACTCCTAAATCAATAACTCCCAGAGATTTGTAAGTATTTAAATCAACAACTTCAATTTTATTTGAATTATCAACTGCAATGTAGCCGGTGTCGTTAACAACAACAATATCGTTAGCGTTATCACCTAAGCTCTTGTTGTTTGCAGAGAAGTAAACATCTGCGTATGATGAGTCGTTAGTAAAGCTAATAAAACTGAGTGCTGAGTTATTACTTCCATAAGTTCCTTCGTTAACTACCACAATGCCATTAAGGTTTGAAGTAGGCAGTGCCTTTATAGGATTGTCATCCTCAGAGCACCCTATAAAAAATAGAGCTATTAGAGGAACTATATACAGTATTTTTTTCATAAGATTTCCGTTGTTATATGAAATGAAAACATCCTCAGCGGCATTGGATAAGATTGAATTATTGAGTATTCCGCATCAGTAAGGTTATAAATTGAAAAGCCAATGGTTACATCACGTGAGAAGATTGGACGTGTATATGCAAGAAAAATATTATATGTTGTGTAGCTCTCGAGTCGGTAATTGGGGTCGTTATCAGAGCTATAGTAAGAACTACTTGCATATTGCGAAGTAATATCAAACGTAACTCCACGATAAGTCAAACTGAGTGTTTGCTTAAATTGGTGTTTAGGAGTGTAAACAAGTTGCTTGCCGTAGCTTGTGGAAGTAGCAGAAGTGAACGACTTATCTATCGACTCGCTGAATGAATACACTGCTGAATAGGTTAGTGCCTTGTTCAATAGCGTAACACCTCCTGTTAGTCCAACTCCACGACTTTCAACTTTTCCTATGTTGCGTGGGGTTTGCAACGCAAAACGTGTGGGCATCCAGAGAACTTTGTTTTTAATATCAATGGCGTAATAAGAAACTGAAATAAACTCTGATTCCACAAAATCTGTGTTGAGTTCAAAACCCAAATCAAAGCCCTGATAGAGTTCACTTTCGAGGTTTTTGTGATTGTAGATTACTGAATAGTAACGTTCGTTAAATGTGGGCGCCCTTCTTTGGTCGAAGACATTGGCCGTTACACTCAATTGTGGAAACATTGAAAGAGCAGATTTTAAGCCTAAACGCGCACTTAAATAATCGGCTTTATCCAATCCTACGTTTTCGTTTAAGTGTTCGAGTTTTACACCAAGTAAAAGTTTTGTTTGGCTAAAAACCCCGATGATGTCATTTATGGCATATGATGGGTTAATAAATAGTGAGTGAGTTCTTCTGTTAATATCTCTGAGTGTTGAGTTGTTTGAAATAAAATTTCCGATGCTATCTAATTCTGAATAAGTAAATTCGTATCCCGAAGAAATCGAGAGATTCCCGATTTTATATTGGAAACCTGTTTCTGCTAAAAAGTCGTTGAGTTGTGAGTCTGAACGGTTTGATTTCATAAGCAAATTCCCAAACGGGTCGTTTATAATAAAACGATTATTGCGTGCACTTGAATTAAGATTAATTGAAAGGGCTTCATTTATATTAATTTTTGTGGTAGCTAAGAAATGAAACAGCTTAGTTGAACTTGAAGCGAGCGAGGTTGATGTATTATTTGTGAGCACATATCCGGGGATGCCGTTAAATCGGTCGGAGTAAGAAATTAAAAAGTTTGACTGAGTATTATCACCTTTATAATCTGCAAAACCTGAGAGTGATGTTGTTGAATGATGTGCGTTACTTCGTTTAAACCGCTCGCCCTCAAAGGAATATCTAAAATCATTTTCCCCAAACGAACGCTCAGCAACTGCACCAATTGACCACTCTGAAGAGAGTGGTGTTCTATAATCACCCGAAAAGGATTGAAACAATCCTGGTGAGATAATATAGGATAGTGAAGAGTGTGCTTGATCAACCCTTCCTCCTAACGATAGAGAAATCAAACTTCCGGCGGTTTGGTTTGCACCGCTTACTCCGGATTGCTCCACCATAATATGATCTACGCTCTGACTTGCAATCGAGGAAAAGTCAAACATTCCGGTTCTTAAATCGTTTACGCGAACCCCATTAAAAAGTACAATAGTGGTTTCACCCGGCAGACCGCGTGAGCTTGCTGTTTTGAGTCCAACTCCTCCAAGGTCCCGAATGTTTAACAAGGATTTAGCACTTAAAAAATCCCCAACAGTGCGGAAGTTATTTTGATCCGCTTCGGTGAGGGTAAAGAACTCCTTTTGAGTGGTACCTGAGTGCAAACCTTCCGTTTGAATAATTGCCTCGGTTGTATTTACAGGTGAAACAATTAAAAATAA
>CALKUG010000259.1 GCA_937996765.1 uncultured Ignavibacteria bacterium | reverse complement strand
GGGTTGTAGCATTTGGTTTTACTTCTACGCGTCTCTCAATAGCAGTGTATCCAAAAACAAAGGAAGAAACAGGTAGTAAATAGCCATCGTGATTATTGTAGCGGATTTCCATGCGATTACGCTGTGCCATAAGGTACTTTGCAGTTGCGGTTAGTGGGAATGCACTACCACCGGGAATGCCAATATCCTCACCTTGAAATCTATCAAAATTAAGCTCGATATTGCTGTTGGCATTGAGCATATACCCAAGTTTTAGTATTCCGCCAAAATCATTATAAGCACTGTTTGCGAGTGTTGCATTGGGAGTTTTTGTATCTTCGGCGGTTCGGTAAAATATGCTTCCAAGAATTGAAAAATCACCGAGTGAGTTATTAAACTTAATTCCCGATTTTATTTCGCTGTTAACAGAGTTATATGATGAGTACAATGAACTTGTGGCACGTGTTGAGTGGTAGGAGAGTGGTGAAGTTATAAAGTTAATTACTCCACCTGATGAGCCGCTACCGGCAGAAGTAACTCCAACTGTTTTTACAATCTCGATAAGATGTAAATCTTCGGGATTAAACATCGTAAATCCACCAGCAATATCAGTTGAAGTTTCAAGTCGAATTCCATCCAAAAAGATTGCCGTATTAGTACGGGAACTACCTCTTAGCGATGGGGTAGAAGCCCAACCGCCATCATTCTGAACCGAAAGTCCGGGCACGCTTGTAAGCGATTTGGCAAATGATGAAGTATGCGAAGAATACCACAAATCTTCCGGTGAAATAAACTCCGTTGCTTTAGAAAGATTACCCAATACAGTAACTTCTTGTATTTGCAACGTAAGTTGATTCTTTTCTGATAAAGAATCAACCTCCTGGGAAAACAATACGAGAGAGTCGCATAATATCCAAAAGAGTATTACAATAAATTGTAAAGATTTCATTATGAAATACTCAGTTTATAAACCTTATCATTTGGGCGGACAAGAATGGGGAAAGGGAAGGTAACTTTGCTTCCTTTTGGGGCTTCATCACCATCAATATCATTTACTCTAATGCCGGTAAGTACGTGCTCAATCACACCGCTTGTGGGACCCATAATTACAATTGTATCACCTGTTTTTATTTCATTTGCCTCGCAGGTGATAAAAGCAACTTGAGCTTTTTTGTAATAGTCGAGTACTTTGCCAACGTATTTCTTTTTAACCGGAGATTCATTTCCTCCGGAGGTTGCAAAATCGTTTTCATCGGGATCGCCAAGGTAAAACCCATCTGAGTATCCACGATTGTAAACCAACGATAACTCATCGTTGAGTTTTGAGATTACTTCTTCATTCCATGTACCATCAAAAATACTATCAATGGCTTCACGGTAAATTTTAGTTACTTTACCGGCATATTCAGGACTGCGTTTTCTTCCTTCGATTTTGAAAGAATCAATCCCTGCATCAATCAGACGGTCTAAAATGGGCAGGGTGTTCATATCTTTTGCTGAAAGTACATAATCCTCGCCTAAAACCATTTCGAAACCTGAGTCTTTGTCGGTAATCTTATATTCTCTTCGGCAAGGTTGAAGGCACTCGCCTTGATTTCCGCTTTTCTTAAATATATCGTGACTCATAAAACATCTTCCGCTTACTGCAATGCACATTGCACCGTGAACAAATGTTTCGATTTCGAGTTGTGTGTTTTGCTTTATCTCACGAATCTCTTCGAGGGAGCATTCACGAGCAGGAACAATTCTTTTTGCACCGAGAGTTTGATAGAATAAGGCACTTTGCACATTAGCTACTGAGGCCTGTGTGGATATACAAAAGGGCATTTCGTGTTGTTTGCAGAGCATTATCACTGCCGGATCCCAACAGATCACCATTGCAACACCCGAGCGTTTGGATGCAATTACAATTTCTTCGGCCTTTTGAATCTCGCCCGGTTTAAGAATCGTATTAAGAGTAATATAAACAGCAACCTTGTGTTCTGAGCAATATTCAACAATTTCACCAAGGTTTTCGATAGTGAAATTTGCAGCTTTCACCCTCATATTTAGGTTTTCAATGCCCAGATAAACGGCATCCGCTCCGTTTTGTACCACCGTACGAAGCATGGTAAAATCACCTGCCGGTGCCATTAATTCGGGTTTGCGTTTGGTAACTATCAATAAAACTCCTGTTTAAACTTCAACCGCCGTCAGTACTTGTTCTATAACTGAAACAACGCTATCAAAATTTGCATGATTGAGAATATGAGAATTTACTTCAACAGTTACACCTTGTTCACAATCGTCGTGCCTATTATAAGCAATCACAGAAATTGATTTATGCAGTTTCTGCTTATCAACGTATTCAACTAATTGCTCGAGCAACTTCTCAGAACCACGTGAAAGGCAATGAGGACCAACACAGACTCTAACCTGAACGATATGTGCTTCTGAAGAAATTAGTGCAACATCACCCTCAAATATAACTGATCTGTTTTTATAATGAGTATGAAGCAGTTCGTGGGCTTTGTGCGAGTTTGGCGAACCAAGTAAACTGGCGTAAAGCGAATTTATATACGGGTTATCCTGTGAACGATGGAGTTGTAGATTCTTATCTGAGCGATAGAGCCCTTGTGCCCGTGCCAAGTGGACTTTATCATCAAACGATGCAGGTTGACCACCACCATTAACACAACCTCCGGGGCACGCCATAATTTCAATCAAGTCCAAAGCTACTTCTCCTTTGGCTACTTGGTTTAATAAAACCTTTGCATTTTTTAATCCATAGACAATACCCAAGTTTATGGAAATATCACCAAGTGTTAAAGCAACGGTTTTGATGCCTTTGTTTCCGCGAACAACAGCAACATCATCGGTTTGTGGGGTGCTACCTGTTAAAAGCTCACCTGCATAACGAACCACGGCTTCACTTACTCCGCCGGAATTTCCGAAAATAACAGCGGCACCTGTTTTGAATCCGAATGGTAAGTCGAATGCCTCGGCTTGCAACTCCTTGAAGTTGATGCCTGCCTGTTTAATCATTGTTCCTAATTCTGTTGTGGTGAGCACAAAATCAACATCTTTGCCTGCTTCGGTTTTAAATTGGAGTCGTTCAGATTCAGATCTTTTTGCGGTGCAAGGCATTACGCTAACAATAACTAAATCTTCCTTGTTTATTCCAAGTTTTGAAGGCAACTCAGATTTAACTAAAGCCCCGAACATCTGTTGCGGCGATTTGCATGTTGAAAGATTAGGTAAAAATTCCGGGAAGTTAAACTCCGCGTAATTCACCCATCCCGGGCAACAAGAAGTGATAAGCGGAAGATTATTGCCAATTTTTTTACGAGCAATAAATTCGTTTGTTTCTTCAATTACCGTTAAATCCGCCGCAAATGAGGTATCAAAAACCTTTTTGAATCCAAGCATTTTAAGTGCTGCAACCATTAAGTCGGTAACTATGGTCCCTGGTTCAAATCCAAACATTTCACCTAATGCCACACGTATTGCAGGCGCCACTTGAACAACAACATACTTGTTGGGGTTATCTATTGCTTTCCAAACTTCATCAATATCCGAACGGGGAGTTATCGCACCTGTGGGGCAGACACGAACACATTGCCCACATTCAACACAAGAAACATCGTTTAGCAATCTACCAAAACTGGGTACCACCTGAAGCGAATGCCCCCGATATGCAAAATCTATTGCTCCTATTCCTTGGATTTCACTACATGCTCTAACACAATCACCACATAATATACATTTGTTGGGGTCGCGGATTATTCCATAGGTGGAGTCGTCAATGGGGTAATTTTTGTCAGTTTTCTTGAAGCGAACATCAGTTACATTAAGCTTCCGAGCAATTTCTTGCAGTTTACAATAACCGCTTTTATTACAACTGCTACAATTTCCATTGTGGTCGGCTAATAAAAGCTCCATAGTCATTTTTCGAATTTCACGGATTTCTTCAGTAGAAGTTAAAACTTCCATCCCTGCTTCGGGTTTTGTAGTGCACGAGGAAACTATGCCTTTGCCTTTTATATCTACAATACAAAGCCGGCAAGCTCCATAAATACTTAGTTCTGAGTGATAGCAAAAAGT